>NZ_JBQAHZ010000006.1:0-235970 GCF_051917185.1 Bacillus cereus group sp. MYBK108-1 | reverse complement strand
GAATAACCTTCTTTCTTCATTTCAATGACTTTCCACTTTGTTTCTTCTGGGTAATGAACTCTTGTCTTCAAACGAAAAACACCTCCATTAAATTTGCATACTTAGTATGCGAATTCAGGAGGTGTTTTTTTCATGTACCACTATTCGGGTTCACTTCAGAAATAGAGAGGTTTTTTATAGGAATTTTGTAGTTGTTTCATCATAGCGAATAGGATGGTGTGTTATATCCTGTTTTAATAGTTGTGTGCGTAACGGTTCGTGCATGATGGAGAAATATACAGAGTTTGCTTTTTTCTCTATATCTAAAGCGGCATGGTCGAATGTTTTTGTATGAGTAAGGATTGGAAGTTCGATTTTTTTCTTATTTTTTGAAAGGTAAGTTTGTCCTTTTTGTGACATGCCTAGCAGGCGAATATATGGTGCGTGTTGTTCTATATTTGCGCTGCGTATATCCTCTTTTGTTGTGTTTGTTAAAATGTGTGTACAAGCTCTTTGTAATCTAGTCCATGTATAACGTTTTGTTTTTAATGCTTCCATGAATGAATAGAAGGAGGAACTGTTTTGTATTTTTGATAAAATACGATGCTCTAAACCTTCTTCTATTTCATATATATGTCGTAAGTCCCCTGGAGACATCGTCATGAGTCTATATTTAAAAAATGAAAAGTATTGTTCCCAATTATGTAATATCCCGTAGTTTTGTTTGTAATTTGCTAAAAGCGAAGTGGTTGCCTGTGGGAGAAAAGGTTCAATTGTTGTAAATGATCCTTCTTCGCTAAAGAGTTGTTTTCGGATGCTTGTCGCGCTTGCAATATGTTGGTCATTAAATGTTTCATCATGATAATGAGAGGCAAATCTTTTTATAGTTTGAGCTTGTATAGAGCTATTTTGTGACAGAATTGCTTTCATATATTGGAAGCCTAAAATATTATTTGGTTGTGACATATCTATGTTTTTTTCAGATGTTAAAATGTGTGAGAAAGCATCCGATGTTGCTTTTGCATAACTATTACCAGCGTCCATGAATTGTTTTACAAGGCAGTTAAAAGTCTCTTCTTCGTTTTTTTGTATGGAGATGGTATTATAAAAATTTTCGATTTGTCCATCCTCACTACCGAAACAAATTTCGGAAACACGTAGGGCATTTAAAATGGAAATAGCACCATTTGCGAAGGTTTCAGCCTTTTGTGTTGCAAAGACGTATGGAAGCTCTACAACAAGGTCTACGCCGTTTGCTAAGGCCATTTTAGTGCGATACCATTTGGAAATGAGTGCGGGCTCACCACGCTGTAAAAAAGGACCACTCATAACGGCAATTATTATATCGGATTGTGTTAACTTTTTTGTCTGTTGCACATGATAAAGATGACCGTTATGAAAAGGGTTATATTCAACAACAATACCACCAGCTTTTATGGTAATCTCTCCTTTCGATGTAGCATCTTTTTGAAAAACGTGATACTCTATATATTATTTACTATGATGACTTCATTATAGTGTAAAGAAAAAACATTGACAAATATAAAATGGCTAGCTATAATTTTGTTTGTTGCCTTGAGGTGATATGATATGAAATGGTCCATCCATCAATTGAATAAATTGAGAAATAAAGGATTGACATTGGATGAGATGGTAGATGTAAGTGAGCTAAAAGAGGTCGAGAAAGATATTCGTGAAATTAATCCTGTTCATGTAACGGGAAGAGTTGATTTTGGCTCCGGTAAGTTTACGTTTCATCTACATATAACTGGAAGCATGGTTTTACCATGTTCTCGCTCTTTAGTAGATGTGACATTACCATTTGACATTAAAACAACTGAGGTGTTCCAAACTTCACAAGAAGAATTTGAAACGGAAGCTGAAATTCATTCTTTAGAAGGAGAAGTACTTGACTTACTGCCCGTAATCAAGGAAAATATACTTTTGGAGATTCCAATGCAAATTTTCAGTGATGATGTTTCTGGTGGAGCACCGACGCAAGGTCAAGACTGGCAAGTGATTTCGGAAGAAGACAAAGAAAAGACTGTTGATCCAAGATTGGCAGGACTTGCAAAGTTTTTTGACAAATAATCGGAAGACTGGTTCAGGCCTTCATATGAAAATAACTATTTCTTTTAAGGAGGTGGGAAGAATGGCTGTACCTTTTAGAAGAACTTCTAAAACAGTAAAAAGAAAGCGTCGTACGCATTTCAAATTATCAGTACCTGGTATGGTAGAGTGCCCAAGCTGTGGTGAAGCGAAATTAGCTCACCGTGTATGTAAAGCATGCGGTACTTACAAAGGTAAAGAAGTAATCAGCAAGTAATTGCGGGAAAATAAACGCAGAAGATATCTTCTGCGTTTATTTTTTTTGTCTTAATCTTTAGTTGTTGTATTCTATCTTTTCTAGTAACTGCATATGCTTAATAAAAAATGCATAGGGAGGACTAGAGAGATGGCGACAACAAGACAAGATGCTTGGACTGATGATGAAGATTTGCTTCTGGCAGAAGTAGTACTCCGGCATATTCGAGAAGGTGGAACACAACTTTCTGCCTTTAAGGAAGTGGGAAAAAATTTATCTCGTACACCAGCGGCATGTGGGTTTAGATGGAATTCTTACGTAAGAAAGCAATATAAAGAACGTATTGAGGAAGCAAAGCAACTTCGTAAAGTAGAACATTATGAAGTGAAAGAGACAAAGGTGTTAGAACCTACGTCAATTACGTTGAATGATGTTATTGATTTCTTGCAAAATTATAAAGATGAAAACTCTTTAACGGTGTTGCAACAACAAGTTGAATCATTACAAACAGAAAGAGAGCGCCTTCTGGAGCGATTATCAGTATATGAAGAAGAGTATAGAACATTACTTGATTATATCGATCAAAAAAGAAGTGTAATGGTAGCGGAAAGAAACAATGCTCGCTCGAATGAGAAGTTAGAGAAGCTTAAGAAATAAAAAACAGCTGTTATACAGCTGTTTTTTTATTTTTTAAGCCGATTCTTCGTTTGTAACCGCATTCAAATTTGTTTCTGGATGCCAAATATAAAAATCTCCATCAGTTACTGATACGGGGTTGAAATTTAATTTATCCCAAAAACCAGCTGAATGAATACGTGCTATTGTTTTAATAGGAAATTGCATTTGTTTCGCATGATTTACAAGCATTTGCCCGAATCCTTGTTTTTGAAAAGTTGGTAATACTTCAAGTTTATAAAGTTCTAGGTAAGGACCTGTAATTTCGAATGGTTCTCCGCCGTTTCTTTTCATATATAGACTCATACGTGCGATTAGTGATCCACCATAATAAATGCCATAAAATGGAGATTCACTGTCGTTTTCAATAATGTTTGCTTGCAATTCTTCCAGCATAGATAGTTCTTGGGCTCCGCACCCTTTAAATTTTTTGAATTCATCTAACGTTTTATAATTGATGAGCAAGCGCTCAACTTTTGGGAATCCCATTACATCACATCCTTTTGTTATCTTGTTGAATGCAGAAAAGTAAAAATATTTACAATAATATTATAACTCATTTTTTTATTTTTATGAAGAAGATAGTATATTTCTTTTATTATTTTTTTGAGGATTTGCTAAACTAAGAGTATAAGTGTATTAATAGGCAGTATTATACATAGCGAAAAAAGAGAGTGTATTTGTTTGACAGAGGACAACGAAATTATAGGGCGTGCTCATGTACTTTAAAAAGATATAAAAAGGAGGGGAGGCAAGGGCGCTTAATGTGAATCCCTTGTGTGAAAATGAAAATTGGAATTGTCGGACCAGGTGCTATTGGTCTATTGTATACATTTTATTTACAAAAAAGTAACCAAGATGTTACGTTGTTTACAAGAACGGCTAAGCAGGCTGAAGAGTTGAATGAAACAGGTGTAACTTGTATTAGAGATGGAAGATGTGAAACAGTATATCCATCTGTTTTACCGATAGAAAGTATGGTAGCACAAAATTTAGATTATATATTTATTTCTGTGAAGCAATATCATATAGATGACGTACTACCGTTTGTGGAAGGGGCATCATCATTAATCTTTTTGCAAAACGGAATGTCGCATCTTCAAAAGATGCTGAAAATAGGGAGTGAAAATATAGCTGTTGGTATTGTAGAACATGGTGCGAAAAAAGAGGGAGGGCATATCGTTCATCATACTGGGATAGGGGTAACAAAATTTGGAGTGGTTTGTGGTCAATCTATACATTTCAAGAAAATATTCCGTTATTTTCCTGTTACTTATTTTCCAGTTCAAATAGAAACGGATTGGGAAGAGATTATGCACAAAAAATTAGTAGTAAATGTATGTATCAATCCATTGACAGCACTATTGGGAGTTAAGAATGGTGAATTAATCACGAATCGTTTTTTTTATCAAATGATGGAGCAAGTGTTTCAGGAGGTCGCATTTCTTATTAGAGGAGAAAAAGAAATGGTATGGCAAATGGTACGAAATGTGTGTGAAGGAACGTCTCGTAATACATCCTCTATGTTAGCGGATGTAAGAGCGAATAGACAGACGGAAATTAATGCGATTGTTGGATATGTATTAGAAGAAGCTAAGAAACAGCAACTACCAGTTCCGACACTTCAATTTTTGTTCGATGCAATAAAAGGGTTAGAAACAAGAGTATAAGTGTTATTCTTTGCTTTTACGTGAAACATTGACTACAATGTGGATTGGTGAGAGAACTGGATACGAAAGGAAGAATTATATGGAGATAAAAGAAATCTCTGTTCCGCAACAAGGTGTTGTAGCGGACTATATGAACGGTAAAAAAGAGATACAGTCATGTTTTGATTATATGTTAACAGAAGATGCTTTTAAACAACGTTTACATGATTTGCGTGAAAGGGAGTTTTTCCGCCAAGATTTAGTAGCGCATTTATTAGAATATAATACAAAATTACAAGCGGGAGAATCTACACTTCAAAATGTAAAAGCGCTTGGAGATGAAAATACATATGTTGTTATAGCTGGACAACAAGCAGGGTTATTAACTGGACCGCTTTATACAATTCATAAAGTTATTTCAATTTTACAGCTTGCAAAGGAAAAGGAAGAAAGTTTAGGAGTTAAAGTTGTCCCTGTCTTCTGGATTGCGGGTGAAGACCATGATATGGATGAGATTAACCATACTTTTGTAGCGAAAAATAAAAAGATGAAAAAAACTATTTTTTATGACCGTAATCCGAAAAAGGCGAGTGCTTCTGAGTCTGAACTTTCTGTTGAAGGTTGTAGAAATTGGATTGAAGAGATTTTTAAAACATACCCAGAAACAAATTTTACAAAGGATGTATTAAAATTTGTTGATGATGCTTTGAAAAAATCGAATACGTATGTAGATTTCTTTGCTCATCTTATTACGAAAATCTTTGCTAATTCTGGTTTAATCCTTGTTGATTCACATCATCCTGAATTAAGAAAGTTAGAAATTCCATTTTTCAAGCGAATTATAAGTAAGTATAAAGAGGTACAAGAGGGGCTTCGTAATCAGCAAGAAGTAATTAAAGAACTAGGATACAAACCGATTATTGAAACGAAGTCTCATGCAGTGCATATATTCATGGAAATAGATAATGAACGAGTATTGCTTGAAGATCAACAAGGTAAGTTTGTTGGAAAGGATGGGGCGCATTCCTTTTCATACGAAGAGTTGATTGAAGAGATGGAGAGAAATCCGGCACGTTTTAGTAATAATGTTGTAACACGTCCTCTTATGCAAGAGTATGTATTTCCTACGCTCGCATTTATTGGAGGTCCAGGAGAATTAGCTTATTGGAGTGAATTACAACAAGTATTCCATACTGTCGGTTTTCAAATGCCACCTGTCGTTCCTCGTCTTACAATTACTTATGTGGAGAGAGATATAGCGACGGATTTATTTGATTTGCAATTGAGAGAAAGTGATCCGTTTTTAAATGATGTCGATAAATTGCGTGAAAACTGGTTGTCTAATCAAATAGAGGAACCGATTGATGATCATTTTGAAAAGGCGAAAAAAGAAATTGCCGATATTCATACATCTTTACAGCAATTTGTAAAGAAAATAGAGCCAGGGTTAGGTGCGTTTGCAGGGAAAAACGAATTGAAAATTAATGAACAAATTGAACTGCTGGAAAGAATGTTGAAAAGAAATGTTGAGAAAAAGTATGAGGTTCAGCTAAATAAATTCCGCCGTATACAATTCGCACTTCGTCCATTAGGTGCACCGCAAGAACGTGTGTGGAATGTATGTTATTATTTAAATCAGTTTGGTTTGGATTTCGTTGATCGTGTAATGGAAAACCCTTTTTCTTGGGACGGAAAACATCATGTTATAAAACTATAAAATCTTGCTCTTTGGAGCAGGATTTTATTTTTATTCCGTTGAATTTACTGTGAAGTGATTTTTTTCTGAATTATCAATCAAAAAAAGTGTTAAATATGGCAATTGTGTTGGATACTTAAATATATGACAAAATAGCACAAAATGTAAACGTATTATTCGCTTTTTCGACAGTTTTTTATTTAAATTCCCGCAAAAGATGATAAAATTTAGTATATAATAAAAGAAAATAGCGATTTGTATAGTATGTTGCCTTTGTTGGTAAGTTAAATGAGTCGTTCTTTCGTATTATTTCATTCTCTAAGCGTGAAATATGTGTTTAGAGGAAGGGATACATTCAACATAATTAATTGGAAAAAGAGTAGGTGCAACAATGTTTAAACACGTAACAGTGCTTTTAAAGGAAACAGTAGACGGCTTAGATATAAAGCCAGATGGTACATATGTAGATTGTACACTGGGGGGAGGAGGACATAGTTCTTATTTATTATCCCAATTAACTGAAGGTGGAAAATTAATAGCGTTTGATCAAGATGAGATAGCGATTCAAAACGCGAAAGAAAAGTTCTCTTCATACGGTGAACAGTTTATAACAGTAAAGAGTAACTTCCGTTATTTAGCTGAAAAACTGCAGGAAATAGGTATAACAGAAGTAGACGGTATTTTATTTGATTTAGGTGTTTCATCCCCACAATTAGATACACCAGAACGAGGCTTTAGTTATCATCATGATGCACCGCTAGATATGCGGATGGATCAAGATGCCCCATTAACAGCGTACGATGTTGTAAATAGCTGGTCATATGAACAACTTGTAAGGATTTTCTTCCAATACGGTGAAGAGAAATTTTCAAAACAAATTGCAAGAAAAATTGAAGCTTATCGTGAGAATAAAGCTATTGAAACGACAGGAGAATTAGTAGAGCTAATTAAAGAAGGTATTCCGGCTCCTGCTCGTAGAACGGGTGGGCATCCTGCTAAGCGAGTGTTTCAGGCAATTCGTATAGCTGTAAACGATGAATTAAAAGTATTTGAAGAAGCATTGGAATCTGCTATTGAGATGGTTAAGCCAGGTGGAAGGGTTAGTGTTATAACATTCCATTCATTAGAAGATCGTATTTGTAAAACAACGTTTAAGCGAAATAGTACAACGCCACAATTGCCGCCAGGATTACCGATTATTCCTGATGAATTTAAGCCGAAATTAAAGCTTATTACAAGAAAACCGATTTTACCTTCTGATATAGAGCTAGAAGAAAATAATCGTGCGCGTTCTGCGAAGTTGAGAATCGCTGAAAAACGATAAAAGGGAGAGAGAGGTATGACTAATTTAGCTGTAAAGTACAAACAACAAGCGCAAGAAGAGGTGCAAATTCAAACGCCCCCACAGCAGATGGCTAAGCCGAAGGTTAAAGCGAAAATTACAAGAATCGAAAAACTGTTGTATGTAGCGTTTATTGGCTTTTTATTGTATGCCTGTGTCGCGTTTATTGGAAATAAAGCAGGCCTTTATCAAGTTAATGTAGAAGCAGCGACGATAGAAGAAAAAATTGTACAGCAGCAAAAAGAAAATCAAGAATTACAAGCTGAAGTAGAGAAGTTAAGTCGCTATGAACGAATCGCTGAAGTTGCAAAAAAACATGGGCTAGAAATTAATGCGAATAATGTGAAAGGCCTCAAATAAGGCAATAGGTGTGAAGGAACGATGAAGAAGAATATGACTAAATTTCATACCAATAAGGGAGCAGGTTATTTTATGATATTTTTCCTCCTGCTCTTTTTGCTGTTATTAGCCCGATTTTTTTACATACAATCAACAGGAACCGTTCATAATCAGGATTTAGATGCACTTGCTAAACAAAAGCATAGTAAAAAAGGAGTTCTTGAAGCGAACCGAGGAACCATTTATGATCAAAACGGTCATGTGTTAGCGCAAGACGCAAACTCTTACAAAATGGTAGCTGCACTAAAAGGTGCTAACTCAGTTGAGAATAAAGAAGATACTGCAAAGAAAATTGCAGGAGTACTTGGAAAAGGCGAAGAGGATATTTTAGCTTCTTTAAACAAGGAAGGTAGAAGTCAAGTCGAATTTGGAACGTTAGGCAAGGATTTGACGAAAGAAAAGAAGGAACAAATAGAAGCGTTGAAGTTGCCGGGAATATCTTTTATTACAGAAAATGCAAGGGTGTATCCAAACGGTGATTTTGCATCTTACGTTATAGGTCATGCAAAACCAAATGAGAATGGAACCTCGGTAGGTCAATTTGGCATAGAGAAAAGCTTGGATAAATACTTAAGTGCTTCGAACGGAGAAGTAGCATATACAGGTGATCGTAAAGGTGTGTCCCTTGATGGGGGAAAAGTTAATGTAAAGGCACCTAAAAATGGAGATAATGCTTATTTAACAATTGATCAACGTGTCCAAAGTTATTTAGAAGACGCGATGAAAGCAGCAAGTAAGCAATATGAGCCAGAAAGTTTAATAGGGATTGTTGCAGATCCGAAAACTGGGAAAATATTAGCGATGTCTACTAAACCTAGTTATGACCCTAATGATCGCCAAATTAAATATTTCTTCAATGACGCGATTGCCAATGCATTTGAACCTGGATCAACAATGAAAATTTTTACGTTAGCGGCAGCTATTAATGAAGGTGTGTACAAAGGACAAGATTATTATCAATCCGGGACATATCAAGTCGGAAATAGGAAAATAAAAGATCATAATGGCGGTGCTGGTTGGGGCTCTATCACGTTTGATGAAGGGGTAGAGCGTTCTTCAAACGTAGCGTTTGCAATTTTAGGAGATCAAAAACTTGGTCCAGAACGTTTCCGAAAATATATTCATAGTTTTGGATTAGATGAAAAAACGAACATTGATTTATCAGGTGAAGGATCGAATACAATTTTATTTGATCAGCAAATACAACAAGTGACAACAGCTTTTGGACAAGGTTCCACTGTAACACCAATTCAGCTTGTACAAGCTGCAACGGCCATTGCAAATGATGGGAAAATGATGAAACCTTATGCAATTGATAAAATTGTAGATCCGATAACAGACAAAGTAAAATTAGAACATAAGCCAGAAGAAGTAGGAAAACCTGTTACAAAGGAAACAGCAGCGCAAGTAAGACAGTTATTAGAACGTGTTGTTACATCTCCGAAAGGTACAGGGACAGCTTATAAAATTGATGGATATTCAGTTGGTGGTAAAACAGGTACAGCGCAAATTCCGGATGGAAAAGGCGGCTATATGACAGGAAGACAGAATTATATATTCTCATTCTTAGGTATGGCACCAATGGACGATCCACAACTTGTCGTGTATGTAGCTGTTAAACAGCCGAAATTAAAAGATGATGAGAACGGCGCACAACCTTTAGCTGATATTTTTAAATATGTAACAAAAAATAGTTTAGAGTATTTAAAGATTAAGCCAAATGAAGTGAAAGATCCGAAAAAACATCTGAAAGAACAACAAACTACTGTTCCAGATGTAACTGGTAAAACGATGGCTGAAGCGGGGAAAGCGATTGATAAAGCAAAACTTCGTCCAATCGTACTAGGTGAAGGGAAAGTACAGCAACAAGTACCAAAAGCGACTGAACAAACATTAAAAGGCGACCGAGTCTTCTTGGTAGGAGATAAGCCTACAATGCCAAATATACAAGGATGGGCACTGCGTGATGTTATGAATTTAGCGAAGACATTACAGCTTAACTTGAAACCTTCTGGTACAGGATACGTAACAGAACAAAGTGTGGCGGAAGGAACATTATTACAACCTGGTACAGAATTAGGTGTCACACTCGTACCGCCACTCGAACCACAGCAAGAAGCAGAAAAGCCGTAATGGTAAAAGAGAATAAGTTCTAATTAAATAAGTACAAGCATATATTGGAACAAGCTAGGCGTAAGGGAGGCTTGTTCCGATATGCGTGTATCAAATGTAACAGTTAGAAAACGACTTATTTTTATACTTATATCAGGTATACTTATTTTCACTATTATCGATATTCGTCTTGGATATGTGCAATTTTTTCTTGGGAATATGTTAACGGATCGTGCGAAAGATTCATGGAGTCGTAATATTACTTTTGAACCCGAACGTGGGAAAATTTTAGACCGAAATGGTGTGGAACTTGCCACGAATAAAAGTGCTCCAACTGTCTTTGTTGTACCGAGGCAAATTGAAAAACCAGCAGAGACTGCAGAGAAGTTAGCTGCAGTATTAGGTGTGGAAAAAGATGAGATTTATAAAAGGATTACAAAAAAAGAATCGATTGTAAGGTTAGATAAAGGCGGAAGGAAAATATCACATGACAAAGCGAAAGAAGTACGAGGATTAAGTTTGAAGGGCGTGTATATCGCAGAGGATTCTATCCGGTACTATCCATTTGGAAACTTTTTATCACATGTATTAGGTTTTGCAGGTAGTGATAACCAAGGTCTTATGGGACTAGAAAAATATTATGATAAAGAGCTAAATGGGGACAAAGGTCATGTGCGTTTTTTTGCAGATGCGAAAGGACAAAGGATGCCTAATGTTGGTGATGATTTCAAAAAGCCAGAAGCTGGTTTAAATTTAGGATTAACAATCGATGCGCGTATTACAAGGATTATGGAAAGAGAAATGAATATTGCGGAGTCAACTTATAATCCTGACGGTATGATTGCGATTGCAATGAATCCTAAAAATGGTGAAATTTTAGGTATGTCTAGTCGACCGAGTTTTGACCCAGCGGATTTTCAAAGTGTCTCTCCAGAAGTGTATAACAGAAATCTACCTGTATGGAGTACGTATGAGCCTGGTTCAACATTTAAGATCATTACATTAGCTGCAGCATTGAATGAAAATTTAGTAGACTTAGAGAAGGATACGTTTTATGATGATGGAGCAGCTGAAGTAGGTGGAGCTAGATTGAAATGCTGGAAAGCAGGAGGTCATGGCAGTCAAACGTTTTTAGAAGTCGTTCAAAACTCATGTAACCCGGGATTTATTGAACTTGGTGATCGCCTTGGTAAAGACCGATTATTTAAATACATTCGTAATTTTGGTTTTGGGCAGAAGACTGGAATTGACTTGCAAGGTGAAGGCAGTGGGATTTTATTTAATTTAGATAAAGTTGGTCCAGTAGAGCAAGCAACAACTTCATTCGGCCAAGGGGTTTCTGTTACACCGATTCAACAAGTAGCAGCTGTAGCGGCGGCTGTAAATGGTGGAACATTGTATCAGCCGTATATAGCTAAGGAGTTTATTGATCCGAAAAATAATCAAGTTGTTAGTAAAAAGACACCTGTTGAGAAAAGAAAAGTTATTTCCAAGGAAACTTCAGAAAAAGTTCGTTATGCATTAGAGAATGTTGTAGCGAAAGGTTCTGGTAAAGGTGCTTATATTGATGGATATCGTGTAGGTGGAAAAACGGGTACTGCTCAAAAGGTGAAAGATGGTAAATATTTAGAGAATAATTATATAGTATCTTTTATCGGATTTGCTCCAGCGGATGATCCAGAGATTGTTGTGTATGTTGCTGTTGATAATCCAAAAGGGGTTACACAGTTTGGTGGAGTGGTAGCAGCTCCGATTGTCGGGAATATCCTTCGAGATGCGCTTCCTGTTATGGGAGTGAAACCGAGAAAAGAACAAGTTGAGAAAGAATATAAATGGGGCGATACACCAACTGTGGAAGTTCCGAATTTAATTGGAATGAAAAAGAAAGACTTACAAACACAACTCGTCGATTTGAAGCTTGATATAAGTGGAGATGGAGAGAAAGTAATTAAACAATCACCAGAAGCGGGAGCTAAAGTAAAAGAAGGCTCAAAAATTAGAATTTACTTCGGGAATTAAAGGTAACATAGTACGTTTTATGGTACAATTGGTGGAAGTGAGTTCTTTATAGAACAGTTACTTAATTTGAGACAGTAAGTGTCTCATTCATAAATAGGTCAGTAGCACTTACCTCCTTATATAGGAGGTAATGTGTTGCTTACTGAAAAAAAGATAAATAAACAATGTAGAGAGGGTTTAGTGAAATGAAGTTGCATACACTTGTATCATGTTTGCATGATTTTCCAGTTGTTCCAAAAGAAAATCCAGAAATCACATCTATAGAAGCTGATTCACGTAAAGTGAAAGAGGGAAGCTTATTTGTATGTATGAAAGGATATACGGTTGATAGCCATGATTTTGCTAAGCAAGCAGCGGCACAAGGAGCGGCTGCTATTGTTGCGGAAAGACCAATTGATGTTGACGTTCCAGTTGTACTTGTGAAAAATACTTTTCGTTCGTTAGCGGTTTTAGCTGATTATTTTTATGGTCAACCGACACACAAGTTACATTTAATCGGAATTACAGGTACAAATGGAAAGACAACAACATCGCATATTATGGATGAGATTATGCGAGCACATGGTCATAAAACAGGGCTAATTGGAACGATTAATATGAAAATCGGTGATGAAACATTTGAGGTGAAAAATACAACACCAGATGCACTAACACTTCAACAGACGTTTTCAAAAATGGTTGAACAAGGTGTGGACAGCACGGTAATGGAAGTTTCGTCACATGCGTTAGATCTTGGTCGTGTACACGGATGTGATTACGATGTAGCGGTGTTTACGAATTTAACACAAGATCATTTAGACTATCATAAAACGATGGAAGAATATAAACATGCAAAAGGGTTACTATTTGCACAGCTTGGCAATAGTTATAATCATAATCGTGAAAAGTACGCTGTGCTGAATAGCGATGATAATGTAACAGAAGAGTATATGAGAAGTACTGCAGCAACAGTTGTAACATATGGTATTGATACAACAAGTGATATTATGGCAAAAAATATCGTTATGACGAGTGGCGGGACTACATTTACGCTTGTCACACCATATGAAAGTGTAAATGTTACGATGAAATTAATAGGTAAATTTAATGTATATAACGTACTTGCAGCAACAGCAGCAGGACTTGTTTCGGGTGTGAAATTAGAAACAATCATTGCTGTTATAAAGGATTTAGCTGGGGTTCCAGGACGTTTTGAAGTTGTTGATGGAGGGCAAAATTATACAGTTATTGTTGATTACGCACATACGCCAGATAGTTTAGAAAATGTATTAAAAACTGCAAAACAATTTGCAAAAGGTGATGTGTATTGTATCGTTGGTTGTGGTGGCGATAGGGACCGAACGAAGAGACCGATAATGGCAAGTGTTGCAACAAAATATGCAACTCATGCAATTTATACATCAGATAATCCAAGAAGTGAAGATCCAGCGGCTATTTTAGATGATATGGTACATGGTGCAAGCGGGAAAAATTATGAAATGATCATTGATAGAAAAGAAGCAATACACCATGCAATCGCTAAAGCGAAAGCAGATGATATCATTATTATTGCTGGTAAGGGGCATGAAACGTATCAAATTATTGGTAAAGAAGTTCATCATTTCGATGATCGTGAAGTTGCTAAAGAAGCAATTACAGGGCGTTTAAACAACGAAGAGTAACAACGTGAGAGGAGGACTACATGTGCTTGAGCAAGGTTTATTAGTAACGGCTGGGGTAGCATTCTTAATTTCTGTTGCCCTTTCGCCATTGTTTATTCCATTTTTAAGAAAATTAAAGTTCGGACAGAGTATTCGTGATGAGGGACCAAAGTCACATCAAAAAAAATCAGGGACACCGACAATGGGTGGTATCGTCATATACGTATCTATGATGGTAACTTCACTTATTATGGCGATTAAGTTTAATTATTTAGGTGCAGAGGTTTCGTTATTACTATTAGTGACGTTTGGTTACGGATTGATTGGATTTTTAGATGACTACATAAAGGTAGTTAAGAAGAGAAATCTTGGTTTAACATCAAAGCAAAAATTAGTAGGTCAGCTTGTTATTGCTATTGCATTCTTTTTAATTGGAAAAGGGCAAGCGTTCCACACATACATCATGATTCCGGGAACGGATGTTAAGTTTGAATTAGGTTGGGCGTATTTCGTACTTGTACTATTTATGCTTATTGGTGGATCAAATGCAGTTAACTTAACTGACGGTTTAGATGGTTTATTATCAGGAACAGCTGCTATTGCATTTGGAGCATTTAGTATTATTGCTGTGGCACAAGAGCAATTTGGAGTAGCGATATTCTGTATGGCAGTTGTAGGAGCTGTACTTGGATTTTTAGTATTCAATGCGAATCCAGCAAAAGTGTTTATGGGAGATACAGGTTCATTAGCTTTAGGTGGAGCCATTGCAGCTGTAGCGATTTTATTAAAACAAGAATTGCTACTTGTAATTATTGGCGGAGTATTCGTAATGGAAACTTTATCGGTTATCATTCAGGTCATTTCATTTAAAACAACAGGAAAACGTGTCTTTAAAATGAGTCCATTACACCATCATTATGAATTATGTGGTTGGTCAGAGTGGCGTGTTGTTGTGACGTTTTGGTCTGCAGGATTTTTATTAGCTGTGTTAGGAATTTATATCGGGGTGTGGATGTAATTGAAAACTGTAACTGAATTTCAAAATAAGAATATTCTTGTATTGGGCATTGCAAAAAGTGGTTATGCAGCAGCTACATTGTTACAAAAGTTAGGGGCAAATGTTATTGTAAATGACGGAAAGCCTTTAGCAGAGAATGTACTTGCTGCAGAATTACAAGCAAAAGGAATGGACGTTGTATGCGGTGGTCATCCTTTAGAATTATTAGAGAGAAATATTTCTCTTGTAGTAAAAAATCCAGGAATCCCGTATTCTAATCCAATATTAGTTGCTGCGAAAGAAAAGCAAATTCCGATTGTTACGGAAGTTGAATTAGCATATCGTATTTCAGAAGCACCATTTGTTGGGATTACGGGGTCTAACGGTAAAACGACGACGACAATGCTGACATTTGAAATGCTAAAAGAAGGACAAAAGCATCCTGTAATTGCAGGGAACATTGGAACTGTAGCGTGTGAAGTAGCACAGGATGCAAAAGAAAATGAAGTTGTAGTTACAGAACTTTCATCGTTTCAATTGATGGGAGTAGAATTGTTCCAACCTAAAATTGCTGCGTTTTTAAATTTATTTGAGGCCCACTTAGATTATCATGGGACGAAGAAAGAATATGGTTTAGCAAAAGCAAATATTTTTAAAAACCAAACAGAAAATGATTATAGTGTAATAAATGCGGATGATGCAGATGTGATGGCTTTGTCTGCGTATTCTAAAGGTCAAAAAATCCTGTTTTCGACAACGAAAGAAATTGAAGATGGTGCGTGTATAAAAGATAACGCTCTTTATTTCAAAGGTGAAAAAGTTATTGAAGTAAGCGATATCGTTTTACCTGGTCAACATAATCTAGAAAATATTTTAGCTGCGATGAGTATTGCGAAATTATTAGGTACTTCTAATGAAGCAATTACGGTCGTGTTAAAACGTTTTACGGGTGTAAAACATCGTTTAGAATATGTAACAACGATTAACAACCGTAAGTTTTATAATGATTCAAAAGCAACGAATATGTTAGCGACTGAGAAAGCACTATCTGCGTTTACACAACCGATTGTGTTACTAGCAGGTGGGCTTGATCGCGGAAATGAATTCGATGATTTAATTCCGTATTTCAAAAATGTAAAAGCGATTGTAACATTTGGACAAACAGCTCCTAAACTAGTAAGAGCGGCAGAAAAAGCGGGATTAGATATAATTGAAAGTGTCGATACTTTAGATGAAGCAGTGGTGAAAGCTTATGCTCATTCTAAAGATGGTGATGTCGTTCTTCTTTCTCCAGCGTGTGCAAGCTGGGATCAATTTAAAACATTTGAAGAAAGAGGAGACATTTTTATACAAGCTGTGCATAAACTTATATAAAGTAAATCAAAACATCAGTAGGCTAACACCTACTGATGTTTTGTTACATAGGGCAAAAGGTTCTGCCTAAAGAGGTGGTGTTTGTGGGTAATGAAGAAAACGCCTGATTTTATTCTCATCATCGTAACACTTTCATTGTTGACAATCGGAATGATTATGGTTTATAGTGCGAGTGCAGTTTGGGCCTCTTATAAAATGGGGGACTCATTCTTTTTTGCAAAAAGACAATTACTGTTTGCGGGTCTTGGTGTAGTAGCTATGTTTTTTATTATGAAAATTGATTATTGGGTGTGGCGTACGTATTCAAAAGTGATTTTGCTAGTTTGCTTCATTCTTCTTATTCTCGTTCTTATTCCTGGAGTAGGTCTTGTTCGAGGAGGAGCACGAAGTTGGATTGGAATCGGAGCATTTTCGATTCAGCCGTCAGAATTTATGAAGTTTGCGATGATTATTTTCTTGGCAAAGTTTTTAGCAGAACGGCAAAAATTGATTACATCTTTTAAACGTGGTTTATTACCGGCTCTTAGTTTTGTGTTTCTTGCTTTTGGGATGATTATGTTACAGCCAGACCTTGGGACAGGAACGGTAATGGTTGGGACATGTATCATTATGATATTCATTTCGGGAGCGAGAGTTTTTCACTTTGCAATGTTTGGTTTGATTGGTGTAGCAGGATTTGTAGGGTTAATTGCATCAGCACCGTATCGAATGAAACGCATTACATCATATTTAGATCCGTGGTCAGATCCGCTCGGGAGTGGATTTCAAATTATCCAATCATTACTTGCAATTGGACCTGGTGGATTATTTGGGCTTGGACTTGGACAAAGTAGACAAAAATTTCTTTATTTACCTGAACCACAAACTGACTTTATATTTGCGATCTTATCCGAGGAATTAGGTTTTATTGGTGGTTCATTTGTGTTATTATTATTTAGTCTATTATTATGGCGCGGGATTCGTATCGCATTAGGAGCGCCAGATTTATATGGTACGTTTTTAGCAGTAGGTATTGTGGCGATGATTGCGATTCAAGTAATGATTAATGTTGGTGTTGTAACAGGACTAATGCCTGTTACGGGTATTACCTTGCCGTTTTTAAGTTATGGTGGATCAAGTTTGACATTAATGTTAATGGCAGTAGGTGTATTATTAAATATAAGTCGCCATTCTCGCTACTAAACCCTGTTTATAAGACAGGGTTTTTCGTATGTGTGTAAAAATGCAATATGTATATAGAAATAAATATAATGGAAATAAGAAAAGAGAAGCGGAGGAGTTAGTAGTGCGTGTATTAGTGAGTGGTGGGGGTACTGGTGGTCATATTTATCCAGCTCTTGCTTTAATTAGAGAAATAAAAAAGTTAAATCCAGAAGCAAGATTTTTATATATTGGTACGGAAAATGGACTAGAGAGTACAATCGTTCCAAAAGCAGGTATACCATTTCAATCTATTGTTATAAGTGGATTTAAACGAAAAATATCATTAGATAATGTGAAAACAGTAATGCGTTTTCTAAAAGGTGTACAGGATAGTAAACGATATATTCGTCGTTTTAATCCGGATATCGTAATTGGAACGGGTGGATATGTATGTGGACCAGTTGTATACGCTGCAGCCAAATTAGGTATTCCAACTATTGTACATGAACAAAATAGTGTACCAGGTGTAACGAACAAGTTTTTAAGCCGTTATGTTGATAAAGTTGCTGTTTGTTTTGAAGCAGCTATAGAGCATTTTCCGGAGTCAAAAGTGGTAATGACAGGTAATCCACGAGCATCAGAGGTAATGGAACAAAATGGAATGAAGGGGAAACGTTCAGTTGGGCTTTCTCTTCCTAAAAAGTCTGTACTTATATTTGGTGGAAGTCGTGGGGCTAGACCGATTAACGATGCCTTCGTTGAAGCAATTGAACAGTTTGGGAACAAAAGCTACGAAATACTATATGTAACAGGTGAAGTACATTATGACAAAGTGATGGAAGCCGTGAAGCAAAAAGGGAACCCAAGCAATGTTATTATTAAGCCGTTCATTCATAATATGCCAGAGGTACTAACTGGTGTAGACCTTGTTGTTTCAAGGGCTGGGGCAACAACACTTGCAGAATTAACAGCGTTAGGAAAACCAAGTGTGTTAATACCGAGTCCGTATGTAACAAATAATCATCAGGAAAAGAATGCACGTTCAGTTGTTGATAAAGGAGCGGCAAAAATGTTACTTGAAAAAGATTTAACAGCTGAAACGCTTATTCGTGATATTGATGAGATTTTATTAGATGCACAAACATTACAAAATATGAAGCTAGCTGCTAAGCAACTAGGTATTCCAGATGCAGCAAATAAGCTGTATGAAGTAATGAATAAACTTGTAAAAAAATAAAGTGAGGCTTTAATCAGTGGGGAGTGATTCTCTCTCTTTGATTATTACCTTTCACTAATCGGATGTTTACTGGTATCCTCATTCCGCCTAATTTTTTTGTTATCACCTAATTTTGATTTAGGAGCTGTACTGCCCGTAAATAGAGGGATAACGTTAGGTGAACGCCCTGCATATTATTGTCATAAGGAGACTTAATATGGGGGAGATTGTCTATGGAACAATTAGTAAATGAGCTTATAGAAGCAGACGTTGGTCGTGTTTTGGCTAACGAGCCGTTAGCACGTTATACAACTATGAAAATAGGTGGCCCAGCGGATATTTTAATTGTGCCAAAGCATGTAGCCGGTATTGAAAAAACATTACAGTTAGTAAAGCAATACAAAACGAAGTGGACTGTAATTGGTCGCGGTTCAAACCTTCTTGTATCTGATCAAGGCATAGAAGGTGTTGTTATTCGTTTAGGAGAAGGATTAGATCACTTAGAGGTCGAAAAACATAAGGTAAGAGTTGGTAGTGGATATCCTCTTATTAAATTGTCAACTTTACTTAGTCGTCAAGGGTTAGCTGGATTGGAGTTTGCAAGCGGTATTCCAGGAAGTGTCGGTGGTGCAGTATATATGAATGCAGGTGCACATAAATCGGATATATCGAGTGTATTATCGAAGGCTCTCATTCTGTTTGAAGACGGTGCAATTGACTGGTTAACGAATAAAGAACTGGAGTTTTCTTATCGGGCATCTGTATTGCAAACGAAACGTCCTGGTATTGTTTTAGAGGCGGTGTTTCAATTACAGGCGGGGAAACGTGAAGAAATTGTACGTAGCATGCAAAATAATAAAGATTACCGCCGTGAAACGCAACCATGGAATCACCCGTGTGCAGGAAGTGTATTTCGGAATCCAATCCCACATTTTGCAGGAGATTTAGTAGAAAAAGCAGGGCTTCGTGGCTATAGGATTGGTGGAGCTCAAATTTCTGAAATGCATGGCAATTTTATTGTTAATACTGGGGGAGCTTCAGCGCAAGATGTATTGTCTTTAATTGAATTAATAAAACATACAATTAAGGATAAATTTGATGTAGATATGCACACAGAAGTAGAAATCATTGGAAGATAACGGTTATTCGTTCCGCTCATTATCATTTATGTTATAATAAGAAGATAAGAACGGCATGAGGAACATGCCGTTCTTTATGTTACATAGGGGGATCGTACATGAATAATAGTAAAGTGATTAAACTACAAGATCGTGTACCAAAATTGAAAAATCAAAAGAAAAAAAACAAAAAAAATGTTAATCATCGATTGATTTTATACATATCAATTTTATTTTTATTAGTGCTCTTTTTAATTTATTTTCGGTCTCCGCTTAGTAATATAAAAAAGATTAGTGTGTTTGGAAATCACTATATGACGGATGAACAAGTAATGAAGGATTCAGGCGTGACATATGATACAAGTTATTTCCGAGTGACAGCACATAAAGCTGAAGAAAACTTAACGAAGCGAAAAGAAATTAAAGCAGTAAATGTAAAAAAACGTTTTCCAAACAATATTGATATTCATATCGAAGAATATTTAACGATTGGTTATATAAATAAAGAGGGAAAATTACAACCGTTATTAGAGAATGGAAAAACGCTTGATGTACTGCCTAATGGAAAACTTCCTGTTGCAGCACCGATTTTCGAACCTTTTAAAGAAGAGAAAATGAAGGAGTTAATCGCTGAACTAGAAAAATTAACACCAGCTATTTTAAAATCTATTTCGGAGATTCGCTATTCACCAACGAATGCGAATGAAGATCATCTTACTTTATATATGAATGAAGGTTATGAAGTGAGCACTACAATTCAAAATTTCGCAAAACGTATGGAAGCCTATCCGCTTATTTTAAAAACAATTGAGCCAGGTAAGAAGGTATTAATTGACTTAGAAGTAGGTGCATATACGAAAGAATTAGGTGCGGAAGAAAAAAAAGAATAGAATGGTAGTTTTCGTTACTTATAGCAGAAAAAACGAAACGAATGTTCTATTATGTGTATACGAATTTAGAAGAATGGTTCATTTGATGAAAAATATGTAAAAATTCTTAGATTCATACTAGTATTGGTACAAGTTTCACTTTTCTATGAGTACATCTTAGTGTAGACTTATACTTGGCGGTAAACTTTACACTCGAAATAGAATTATTTCAAGATAAGCAGTTATTCATAGTTTACTGCGATATTCTTAATTGAATGCTAAATAAAAATAAGAAAAATATAGGGTTAAAAAAGGGAAACGTATAAAGACGTTGAATATTTTTCTTATAAATAGTAAAGTTGCGATTGTTGTTCCATATATTGAGTTGTATGGTATAAATAAAGAAGGAGGTGCCAAAGAATGAACAGCAATGAAATATATGTTAGTCTTGACATCGGTACATCCAATGTTAAAGTCATCATTGGTGAAATGGTTAATGACAGCTTAAACATTATTGGTGTTGGAAATGTAAAATCAAATGGTTTAAAGAAGGGATCGATAGTTGATATAGACGAGACTGTTCGATCAATTAAAAAAGCAATTGAACAAGCTGAGCGCATGGTGGGGATCCACATTGAGCAAGTTGTAGTAGGTGTCAATGCAAACCAGGTACAGCTACTTCCTTGTCACGGAGTAGTCGCTGTTTCAAATGAAGATCGTGAAATCGGGAATGAAGATGTCTTACGCGTTCTAGATGCAGCACAAGTTGTGTCAATTGCTCCAGAACGTGAGTTTATTGATGTGGTACCTCGACAGTTCATCGTAGACGGTCTTGACGAGATTAACGATCCACGCGGGATGATCGGTGTAAGATTAGAAATGGAAGGTACACTTATTACAGGCTCGAGAACTTTACTACATAACCTACTTCGTTGTGTAGAAAAAGCAGGTCTTGAAATTGTTGATATTTGTCTTCAACCTTTAGCGGCTGCAACAGTTGCAATATCTTCAGATGAAAAAAATAGAGGAGTAGCCCTTGTTGATATGGGGGGAGGATCTACAACTTTATCTATTTTTAAAGATGGAGAGTTACAAGCGACAAGCGTATTACCATTAGGGGGAGACCATATAACGAAAGATATTGCGATTGGGTTGAAAACTTCAACAGAAAATGCAGATCAAATTAAGTTGAAATATGGACATGCTTTTTATGATACAGCATCTGAAGAAGAGATGTTTACGGTTCCTATTATGGGAAGTGATCAAACAGAACAATATTCTCAGTTGGAATTATCGGATATAATAGAGGCTCGTGTAGAGGAAATTTTAATGTTTGTTCAAGATGAAGTGCGTAAGTTAGGAGTAAAGCAAGTGGCTTCTGGTTATGTACTAACTGGCGGAATTGCTTCTATGCCAGGTGTTCTTGATCTTGCATATGATATTTTACATGAAAATGTTCGTGTAGCAACTCCTGATTATATTGGTGTGCGTGAGCCCCAATATACAAGTGGAGTTGGATTAATTAAACATTCTTATCAAAAAGCTAAATTACGTGGGAAAAATGTGCAGGAAAAGCAAGAGCATTTTGAACCAGTACCAGCACCAGCACCAACGCCGGTACAACAGCAACCCACGAAACAAAAAACTCGTAATCAAAACAATAATAATCAAAATGATGACCGCATGATGTCAAAAGTAAAACGTGTATTCCGTTATTTATGGGATTAAAATTGGACACGAAAAATGAGGTTCTAGGGGGATTTCGACATGTTAGAGTTTGATACTACTCAAGATCAATTAGCGAATATAAAAGTTATCGGTGTCGGCGGTGGCGGAAACAATGCTGTAAACCGTATGATTGAACACGGTGTACAAGGTGTAGACTTTATCGCTGTGAACACTGATGCACAAGCATTAAATCTATCAAAAGCTGAAACAAAAATGCAAATTGGTGGAAAATTAACGCGTGGACTTGGTGCAGGCGCAAACCCTGAAGTAGGGAAAAAAGCTGCAGAAGAAAGTAAAGAACAGATCCAAGAAGCACTTCGTGGTGCGGATATGGTCTTCGTAACTGCCGGTATGGGCGGTGGAACTGGAACTGGTGCAGCTCCAGTTGTTGCTCAAGTTGCAAAAGAATTAGGTGCTTTAACAGTAGGTGTTGTAACACGTCCATTTACTTTTGAAGGACGTAAGCGTGCGACGCAAGCAGCATCTGGTATTGCAGCATTTAAAGAAAATGTAGATACTCTTATTGTAATTCCAAACGATCGCTTATTAGAGATTGTTGATAAAAATACGCCAATGTTAGAAGCATTCCGTGAAGCTGATAACGTATTACGTCAAGGTGTTCAAGGTATTTCGGATTTAATTGCAACGCCAGGTTTAATTAACTTAGACTTTGCAGACGTAAAGACAATTATGTCTAATAGAGGTTCTGCTTTAATGGGTATTGGTTCTGGTAATGGGGAAAATCGTGCTGCAGAAGCTGCGAAAAAAGCAATTTCTAGCCCATTACTAGAAACATCTATTGATGGAGCTCAAGGTGTTATCATGAACATTACGGGTGGCGCTAACTTAAGCTTATATGAAGTACAAGAAGCGGCAGACATCGTAGCTTCAGCTTCAGATCCAGAAGTAAATATGATCTTCGGTTCTGTTATTAACGAAGGATTAAAAGATGATATCGTTGTAACTGTAATTGCAACTGGTTTTGATGATAGCATTGCAACTCAACCACCAAAACCAATTATTCGTCCGAATGCGAACCACACACAACAACAGCAACAACCAGTAGCTCAACCTTCAAAACAGCGTGAAGTAAAACGTGAAATGAAGCGTGAAGAGCCAGTTGTACATGAGCGTCATTCAGATTCAGATGATATCGATATTCCAGCATTTTTACGTAACCGTCGTAGACGATAAAAAAAGGAGCTTTCATGCTCCTTTTTATTTTTTATGGAAAAGACCTGCTAAGCAGGTCTTTTTTTATTTCGTATATTTCAATATACTTTGTTTGTGAAAATAAGAGTATATCATTCTATGAATTTGTACTTTTATTTTTTACCGACAGATTATGTCTAGAAATCACAAAATAACAAAAAAACACCTCCGCAAATTGACACACTTTCCTATTGGATATGCATTATACTAGTCTCAACTTGAAAAAAGAGGTGAATTGTTTGGTTGTTTACGCCGACGTTGTTTGGTTGTTAAACGCCTGCATTGATTTTCTTTTGCTTTTATTAACAGCTACCGTGTTAAAAAAGAAAATCAAAAGATGGAGGCTTGTGTTAGGGGCATTTATAGGTTCAACCATTGTTATTTTTGCCTTTACTCCTTTTGCTTCTATGATGACACATCCAATTATGAAACTACTGTACTCGTTACTTATTGTGTATACAGCATTTGGGTTTACGACATTTAGAAATTATGCACAAACTGTTTTTACTTTTTACTTTGTAACCTTTATGGTTGGCGGAGGATTAATTGGAACTCATTTCTTTTTGCAAACGAATGAAATGGTAAATGGATTGGTTCAATCTCAGTCAATTTCTTACGGTGATCCAATTAGTTGGTTATTTGTTATTTTTGGTTTTCCAGTAATTTATTATTTTTCTAAAAAGCGTATTGAAAGCGTAGAGGTCACGAAAATACACTATGATCAAATTGTGAAAGTAAAAATTCAATTAGCCGAAGAAGAACTAGAACTCGCAGGTCTTATTGATAGTGGGAACCAACTTTATGACCCATTAACAAAAACACCTGTTATGATTATGCATGTTTCATCATTAGAACATTGCTTACCATCTTGGTTAACAGAACAAATTTATTCCAAAACAGAAATTCCTCAAATACCAGAAAATGATTCTGGTTGGGCGACCAAATTACGCTTAATTCCTTTCCGTGCAGTAGGAGTAGAGAGTCAATTTTTGTGGGCAATTAAGCCTGACAGTGTGCAAGTTGACCATGAAGGTAGTTCTATTGTTGTAAACAAAGTATTAATTGGATTAAATACACAACAGCTGTCTACTAATGGGGAGTATCAATGTATTGTGCATCCAAAAATGTTGATTTCGCAAAAAATGGTGATCGCTTAATAAATGAGAGGCGGGATAATATGATGAAATTAAAATTTTATTTAGTATACCTTTGGTATAAAGTATTGCTGAAATTAGGAATTAAGACCGATGAAATTTATTATATTGGTGGAAGTGAAGCGTTGCCACCACCGTTAACAAAAGAAGAAGAGGAAGTTCTTTTGAATAAATTGCCAAAAGGAGATCAGGCAGCAAGGTCATTACTTATTGAACGTAACTTAAGGCTCGTTGTATATATAGCAAGAAAGTTTGAAAATACAGGGATAAATATTGAAGATTTGATTAGTATAGGAACAATCGGCCTTATTAAAGCGGTAAATACATTTAATCCAGAAAAGAAAATAAAATTAGCAACATATGCATCGCGTTGTATAGAAAATGAAATTTTAATGCATTTACGTCGAAATAACAAAAATCGTTCGGAAGTTTCTTTTGATGAACCACTAAACATTGATTGGGATGGGAATGAACTGTTATTGTCTGACGTGTTAGGTACAGATGATGATATTATTACAAAAGATTTAGAAGCTACTGTAGATCGTCACCTTTTAATGAAAGCATTACACCAATTAAATGATCGTGAAAAACAAATTATGGAACTTCGGTTTGGGCTTGCTGGAGGAGAGGAAAAGACGCAAAAAGATGTGGCTGATATGCTTGGGATTTCACAGTCATACATTTCGCGTTTAGAAAAAAGAATTATAAAAAGATTACGAAAAGAATTTAATAAAATGGTGTAAAGAATAAGACCAGCCGTTATGTAGGCTGGTCTTATTCTATTTAGTTGTATTAGGAAAGATAATTTAAATAATAAATCGTGAAAAAACCACATGCATAAAATCCCCTTCAAAGGAAATACTTTACACTGTACAGCAACTCCCGATAGGAGGGAACACTTTGACGAGAAACAAAGTAGAAATTTGCGGTGTTGATACAGCTAAACTTCCAGTATTAAAAAATGAAGAGATGCGTAAATTATTTCGTGAAATGCAAAGTGGAGAGATAAGCGCAAGAGAAAAATTAGTGAATGGAAACTTACGTCTTGTACTGAGCGTCATCCAAAGATTTAATAACAGAGGAGAATATGTTGACGATTTATTTCAAGTTGGTTGCATCGGACTTATGAAATCAATTGATAATTTTGATTTAGGCCAAAATGTAAAATTTTCAACGTATGCTGTGCCGATGATTATTGGGGAAATACGCAGATATTTGCGTGATAATAATCCGATTCGCGTATCGCGCTCATTGCGAGATATTGCGTATAAAGCTTTGCAAGTAAGAGAAAAATTGATTGCAGAAAATTCAAAAGAACCAACAGCAATGGATATTGCAAAAGTGCTAGAAGTAACTCATGAAGAGATAGTATTTGCTTTAGATGCGATTCAAGATCCAGTTTCATTATTTGAACCGATTTATAATGATGGGGGAGATCCTATCTTTGTTATGGATCAGTTAAGTGATGAAAAACAAAAGGACGAGCAGTGGGTTGAAGAATTAGCATTGAAAGAAGGAATGAAGCGTTTAAATGATAGAGAGAAAATGATTATTAGAAAACGTTTCTTCCAAGGAAAGACACAGATGGAAGTTGCAGAAGAAATTGGGATTTCCCAAGCGCAAGTATCACGTTTAGAGAAGTCAGCCATTAAACAAATGAATAAAACGATTCAAGGATAAGGTCTCACCAATTATGGTGAGACCTTTTTATATGTAATATGGTTTGTGCTCATAGTAGGGGATTAGTGTTCATATAATGAAACTAGCATGGTGTTTCGTATAGGTGGCTTCCTGTAAATATGAGAAACAGTTTCCAATTTGTCATATAAGGGAGAGGATAAAAATGGTGATACGAATTTCAGAGTTACAGATGAAGGATGTTATAAATATTTCAGATGGAAAAAGGATTGGGAATATTGGAGATATTGAAATTGATATGAACACAGGGAAAATTTGTTCTGTTATTATTTCCAAACAGACACGTATGCTAGGTATTTTTGGAAAAGATGTTGAGATTGTAATTCCTTGGAAGGAAATTGTGAAAATTGGGGAAGATGTCATACTTGTAAGAGTAAATCCTGTTAATTCTGTAACAGAATCAATACAAACACCGACAATTTCATAAAGAATATTACAAATTCCTCTTTTTTTTCTGTTAGGATTATGAAAAAATAAAAGTATGGTAAAATAGACAGGAAGTACCATGCTTTTTTCTGTTATTTTAATTAAAAGGAGCCGCTTTATTATGAGAGAACCATTTAAATATGTGGACGGTATACTGTATTTACAAGCGTGGAAAGAACTTGGAAACATTACTGCTGGATTTACGACAAAAGATGGTGGGATAAGTACGGGCTCCTTTCATGCGATGAATTTAGGATTACATGTGAATGATATCGTGGAGAACGTTCATGAAAACAGACGCATTTTAGCAAATAAGTTACAAAAACCATTAGAAAACTGGATTTGCTCTGAACAAGTTCATGCTCATCATGTTGAAAAAGTAGGGCAACAGGAAAAGGGAAGTGGTGTCTATTCATATGAGGACGGCATTTCAAAAACAGATGGCATTTATACGAGTAATGAAGATGTTCTGTTAACGTCTTGTTACGCGGATTGTGTTCCGCTCTATTTTTATGCACCATCACATGGTATGATAGGACTTGCGCATGCTGGATGGAAAGGCACTGTACAAGAGATTGCAAAGGAAATGATTCAAAAGTGGAATGCAGAAGGTATTTCAAGTGATGAAATTCATGTTGCAATTGGGCCGTCGATCGGATCTTGTTGTTATGTTGTGGATGATCGTGTATTAACAGCAGCACAGGAAGTAGTTAGCGGTGCTGTTCCTCATCAAAAAATTTCTGACGGGCAGTACGCAATTAATTTAAAAGAAATTAATCGTATATTATGTGTACAAGCAGGCATAAAAGAAGAGCATATTGTAATGTCATCTCTTTGTACAAGCTGTGAAGAGCAACTATTTTTCTCTCATCGTCGTGATCAAGGTAAGACAGGAAGAATGTTGAGTTTCATAGGTTTTAAGGAGGAAGGAAGCAAGTGACAGTACAAGAAAATTTAGTAATTGTAAATGAAGCTATTAAAGAATCTTGCGCTCGAGCTGGACGTTCGTTGCAAGATATTAAACTTGTTGCAGTTACAAAAACTGTAGGGATTGAAAAAACAAACGAAGTAATTGAAGCTGGAATTATCGATTTAGGTGAAAATAGAAATGAAGGTTTCTTACAGAAATACGAGCATTTCGGTTCAAAAGTTAATTGGCACTTTATTGGCTCATTACAAACGAGAAAAGTAAAAGAAATCATTAATGAAATTGATTATTTACATTCGTTAGATCGTCTTTCGCTGGCGAAAGAAATTCAGAAACGTGCTGATAAGAAAGTGAAATGCTTTATTCAAGTGAAAACCTCATCTGAAGAATCGAAGCAAGGATTGGCAATAGAAGAGGTTGTTTCTTTTATTCAAAGTTTGCAAGAATTCGATAAAATTGAAGTGGTTGGACTAATGACGATGGCTCCATTTACAGAAGAAGAGGAAGAAATCAGACGCTGTTTTAAGGAATTACGTATGCTGCAAACAGAGGTGCAGGAGCTAGAGTTATTACATGCGCCATGTAAAGAATTATCAATGGGAATGTCCAACGATTACACAATTGCAATTGAAGAAGGGGCTACATATATTCGTTTGGGAACGATTTTAGTAGGAAAAGCGTAAAAGGAAGGAGAATCTTATTATGAGTTGGTCAAAAGTAAAATACTTCTTTTTTGATACACCGGAAGAAAAAGAAGCAGCTCAATATGGTTATGAAAAGGAGCAAACAGACATGAAAAAGCAGCAAGATCCACCAGAACAACAAGACGTTACGTTTCCGAAAGCGCAACCGAAGCAAAATGTTGTGAGTATTGAAACAGCAAAACAATCTTCAAAAGTTGTTTTATTAGAACCACGCACATATTCGGAAGCACAAGGGATTGCGGACCACTTAAAAGGTAGACGAGCTGTTGTAATTAATTTGCAGAGAATGTCTACTGATCAAGCGGTACGTATCGTTGACTTTTTAAGTGGTACTGTATACGCTATAGGCGGGGACATTCAAAAAATAGGGCCGAAAACATTTATGTGTACACCTGAAAATGTAGATATTGTTGGTGCGATTTCAGAATTATTCGGTGAAGAAGAAGAAACAAATATAAAGAGGTGGTAATACGCCATGACAACAGTTTTTATAGTGTTAAGTTATGCTATCGAGATTTACTCGTGGGCACTTATTATTTACATTCTCCTATCATGGTTTCCTGGTGCAAAGGAATCATCTTTTGGAGAGTTCCTGGCACGTATTTGTGAACCGTATTTAGAACCATTCCGCCGCTTTATTCCGCCGCTTGGAATGATTGATATTTCTCCAATCGTTGCGATCTTTGCGTTGAAACTTGCTAAAACTGGTTTGTTCAGTTTATTAAGCTATTTCTTATAGTAAGAAGGTAAATACATGAGCATCTACGAACATTTTAGGCCTGATGAGGAGGTCTTTGTGGATAAAGTGCTAGAGTGGAAGCGAGCGGCGGAGTACCATCAAGTGAAGTTAACGGATTTTCTTGATCCTAGGCAACAACAAATTGTTTCTATGGTAATAGGACAAGGTGATGTTGCTGTACAATTTGGTGGTGCAACGCCTAATGCAGAGCGTAAAAGAGCACTTATTTATCCAGACTATCTAGAATTAAATGAAGAAGAATTTCAAGTAGAAGTATTAGAAATTGACTATCCTTCCAAGTTTTATACGCTAGAACATAGGCAAATATTAGGTACATTTATGTCTCTTGGTTTAACAAGAGAAAAATGTGGTGATATTTTGCTGCAAGAAAATCGTGCCCAAATTGTAGTTGCGAAAGAAATTGTATCGTATATTGAGATGAACTTACAATCAATAGGGAAAGTAAAAGTCTCTTTAGCGTCAGTGCAAGGAGAACAAATTCTACAGATAGATGAAACGTGGGGAGAGAAATCTGGAACGGTTTCTTCACTTCGTTTAGATGTTATGTTAGCTGAAATGTTACATTTATCTAGACAGAAAGTACAACCTTTCATAAAAAATGGTTTAGTAAAAGTCAATTGGAAAACAGTGGAGCAAACTTCTTATGAATGCTATCCAGGAGATGTTTTTTCTGTTAGAGGATATGGCCGAAGTAAATTATTTTCTGTAGAAGGTAGAACAAAACGCGACAAATGGAGAATTTTGTATGGTATACTAAAATGATTGGTTTTTTAGAAGGAAATCCTCCTATTTTGTCGAAGAAAAGATATAATTGAAAGAGGAAATTTAGATAACTACTTGGAGGTGGCGTTGTGCCGTTAACACCATTAGATATTCATAACAAAGAATTTGGTCGCGGATTCCGTGGCTATGATGAAGATCAAGTAAATGAGTTTCTTGATCAAATTATCAAAGATTATGAATTGGTCATTCGTGAGAAAAAAGCTTTAGAAGAAAAAGTTGCGCAGTTAGAAGGGAAGTTAGATCATTTCTCTAATATTGAAGATACGTTAAACAAATCTATCGTCGTTGCACAAGAAGCAGCGGAAGAAGTAAAACGTAATGCGCAAAAAGAAGCGAAATTAATTGTGCGTGAAGCTGAAAAGAATGCTGATCGTATTATTAACGAAGCATTAGTAAAATCAAGAAAAGTTGCTTTTGATATTGAAGAGCTAAAGAAACAAGCGAAAGTATTCCGAACTCGTTTCCGTATGTTATTAGAAACACAGCTTGAGATGTTAAACAACGATGATTGGGATAAACTAATTGAATTAGAAGACGAAGTAGATGAACTGTTGAAAAAAGAAGAAACAGTGTAAGCTTGACGTTTTTCTCATTATTACATATAATTTTAAACAACATATTTATTAAGAAAAACGAAGATAGGGATAAGTACCTTTTCAAACCTTATATAGCGAACTGAGGATGGTGTAAGCTCAGGATAAGGAGATATGGGAATATCACCCTGGAGTTCCGCGCTGAACAAATAGAGTAAGCGTAGGCGTGTATTCGCGTTAAGAATATAAAGAGGATTCTATACATATGTATATGATCTACTAGGGTGGTACCGCGGGAGACTTTCTCGTCCCTTTTTGGGATGAGAAGGTCTCTTTTTTATTCCGTTTTTTAAGTGTTTCTTTTATACATGTAAGGAGGAATTGAGCATGGAGTACAAAAATACATTACTGATGCCAAAAACAGAGTTCCCAATGCGTGGGAATTTACCAAAACGTGAGCCTGCAATGCAAGAAAAATGGGCTGAAATGAATATTTACGAAAAAGTACAAGAACATACAAAAGGACGTCCTTTATTTGTATTGCATGATGGACCTCCATATGCGAATGGTGACATTCATATGGGACATGCATTAAATAAAGTATTAAAAGACTTTATTGTTCGTTATAAATCAATGACTGGTTTTAGTGCGCCATATGTTCCAGGATGGGATACGCACGGTTTACCAATTGAACAAGCTTTAACAAATAAAGGTGTAAAACGTAAAGAAATGACAGTTGCTGAGTTCCGTAAGTTATGTGCAGAGTATGCATATGAACAAGTAGAACGTCAACGTGAACAATTTAAGCGTCTAGGTGTACGTGCAGATTGGGATAATCCATATATTACTTTAGAGCCAGCTTATGAAGCACAACAAATCAAAGTGTTTGGTGACATGGCGAAAAAAGGTTATATCTATAAAGGTCAAAAACCAGTTTACTGGTCTCCAACGAGTGAATCTGCTTTAGCGGAAGCTGAAATTGAATATCAAGATAAAAAATCAGCATCTATTTACGTAGCATTCCCTGTAAAAGATGGAAAGAACGTATTAGAAGGTGATGAAAAGTACATCATTTGGACAACGACACCTTGGACATTACCTGCAAACTTAGGTATTTCTGTTCACCCAGAGCTTGAATATAGCATTGTAAAAGTAAACGATGAGAAATATATCATTGCTTCTGAGCTGTTTGAGACAGTTGCAAAAACGTTAGAGTGGGAAAATGCTGAAGTTGTGAAAACAGTAAAAGGTAGCGAACTTGAGTACACAGTTGCAAAACATCCATTCTACGATCGTGATTCATTAGTTATGCTAGGAGACCACGTAACAACAGATGCAGGTACAGGTTGTGTTCATACAGCACCAGGACACGGGGAAGATGACTTCGTTGTTGGTAAAAAGTATGGATTAGAAGTACTTTGCCCAGTCGATGATAAAGGTGTATTAACAAATGAGGCACCTGGATTTGAAGGCTTATTCTATGATAAAGCTAATAAACCAATTACAGAAAAATTAGAAGAAGTAGGCGCGTTACTGAAACTAACATTCATTACACATTCATACCCACATGATTGGAGAACGAAAAAACCAATTATTTTCCGTGCGACAGCACAGTGGTTTGCATCTATTGAAGCATTCCGTAAAGAATTAATAGAAGCTGTAGCAGAAACAAAATGGGTACCAGCATGGGGAGAAACTCGTCTTCATAATATGGTTCGTGACCGTGGTGACTGGTGTATTTCTCGTCAGCGTGCATGGGGTGTGCCAATTCCGGTATTCTATGCTGAGAATGGTGATCCAATTATTACGGATGAAACAATTAACCATGTAGCAGATTTATTCCGTGAACACGGTTCTAACGTATGGTTCGAGCGTGAAGCGAAAGATCTATTACCAGAAGGATTTACACATCCAGGTAGCCCAAATGGCGAATTCCGTAAAGAAACAGACATCATGGATGTATGGTTCGATTCAGGTTCTTCTCACCAAGCGGTATTAGAAGAGCGCGAAGATTTACAGCGTCCAGCTGATTTATATTTAGAAGGATCTGACCAGTATCGTGGTTGGTTTAACTCTTCATTATCAACAGCAGTTGCTGTAACAGGTAAAGCTCCATATAAAGGCGTACTAAGTCACGGTTTCGTACTAGATGGTGAAGGACGTAAGATGAGTAAGTCGATTGGAAACATCGTCGTACCGAAGAAAATTATGGATCAATTAGGCGGAGACATTTTACGCTTATGGGTATCTTCTGTTGACTATCAATCTGACGTACGTATTTCAGATGATATTTTAAAACAAGTAGCAGAAGTGTATCGTAAAATCCGTAACACATTCCGTTTCTTATTAGGAAACTTAGACGACTTTAAGCCAAGTGAAAATGCAGTAGCTGTAGCTGAACTTCGTGAAGTAGATCGTTACATGTTAGTGAAATTAAATGACTTAATTACAAAAGTTAAAGAAGCATATGAGACATACGACTTCGCTGCTGTGTATCATGCAATTCATAACTTCTGTACAATTGATTTAAGTTCATTCTATTTAGACTTTGCAAAAGACATTTTATATATTGAAGGTGCAAACCACGAAGATCGTCGTGCGATTCAAACTGTATTATATGATGTTCTTGTTGCGTTAACGAAACTTGTAACACCAATCTTACCGCATACAGCTGATGAAGTATGGCCATACATTCCAGGCGTAACAGAAGAAAGTGTACAATTAACTGATATGCCAGAAGCTGTACAATTAGATGACGCGGAAGCGTTAAAAACAAAATGGGATGCATTTATGACATTACGTGATGACGTGTTAAAAGCACTAGAAGTAGCTCGTAATGAAAAAGTAATCGGTAAGTCATTAAATGCAAGCATTACGCTATATCCAACTGCAGAAATGAAAGCTATGTTAGAGTCTATTAGCGAAGACTTAAAGCAATTATTCATCGTTTCTGAGTATAAACTTGGTGGTATGATGGATGAAGCGCCAGCAGATGCACCGAAGTATGAACATACAGCGGTTGTTGTTGCTCAAGCAACTGGTGAAACATGTGAACGTTGTTGGGTAGTTTCAGAAACAATTGGTAAAGATGCTGAACATGAAACATTATGTGAGCGTTGTGCAACAGTTGTTAAAGAAAACTATGTAAAATAATAAAAAAAGCTGACTGCTATTGATGCAGTCAGCTTTTTTTGTTGATGGCATATCAAAATCACTTTCAGACTCTTTCCTGTGAAGGAAAAATGTGTGTGAGGTAAGCAAATAAATTTCGGACACACTAACTGTACATTACAGCTAGGAGGAATGTACACGTGAATGAAATTTACATGGAAATAAAAGAAGAATTGCAATTGATGAGAAAAGAGTTGCAAGAGAGACTAGCTAAAGAAGTAATGCACAAATATGATGTCGAGTTCAGCCAAGAGCTTGGATATGAAATTAAGGAAGAGATAAAGAAAAAATTGCTATTACATGATATAAAAGAGGATTTAAAGGATGTAGAACGCGCATTATTTAAAATGGAAATAGACATGTATGGTATTTGTGAAGAGACGGGGAGATTAATTTCGACAAAGCAAATGAAGACAATGCCGACTGCCCGTACGATTCATGAATTCTTTTATGAAAAGGTAAATGTATGAATACGCACAACGATATTATATTACCTTTTTTTAATTTATTTTATTCTTCTATAAAGGTTCATTGTGAAAAGGTAGCAGCTATGCTAAAATTTTGAGGTACACTGTCTTTGTGGGGGAAATGAAAATGATATATTATGTAATAGCGTTATTCGTCATTGCTATCGATCAAATATCGAAGTGGTTAATTGTAAAGAACATGGAATTGGGTACGAGTATTCCGATTATCGACAATGTATTATACATAACATCACATCGAAATAGAGGCGCTGCTTGGGGTATTTTAGAAAATAAAATGTGGTTCTTCTACATTATTACAGTTGTTTTTGTAGTGTTTATTGTATTTTATATGAAAAAGTATGCGAAAACAGACAAGCTTCTAGGTATTTCGTTAGGCCTAATTTTGGGCGGGGCAATTGGTAACTTTATTGATCGTGTATTTAGACAAGAAGTAGTGGATTTCATTCACGTGTATATTTTCTCGTACAACTATCCAGTATTCAATATAGCTGATTCAGCATTATGTATTGGTGTTGTATTAATTATTATTCAAACATTATTAGAAGGCAAGAAAGCGAAGGAGTAATTGAATGAGTGAAGTAGTACAAGTAACAGTTGCAGCAGAGCAAAAAAACGAGCGAATTGATAAATTCGTTGCAGGGATAAATAACGAATGGTCACGTACGCAAGTGCAGCAATGGATTAAAGATAACGTTGTGACAGTAAACGGGAAAGCGGTAAAAGGGAATTATAAAGTAAAAGAAGAAGATGAAATTACAGTAACAATTCCTGAACCAGAAGAGTTAGATATTCAACCAGAGGATTTAAATTTAGAAATTTATTATGAAGATGCAGATGTGCTTGTTGTAAATAAGCCACGTGGTATGGTTGTACATCCAGCACCAGGACATACAAGTGGTACACTTGTAAATGGCCTTATGCATCATTGTACAGACTTATCAGGCATTAACGGTGTAATGCGTCCAGGTATCGTGCATCGTATTGATAAAGATACATCTGGACTATTAATGGTTGCTAAAAATGATATGGCACATGAATCGCTTGTGAATCAGCTTGTAGCAAAAACAGTAACGAGACGTTACAAAGCGATTGTACACGGTGTGATTCCGCATGATAAGGGAACGATTGATGCTCCGATTGCTCGTGATAAGAAAGAGCGTCAAAGTATGACAGTTGATGAAAATGGTAAGAACGCTGTTACGCACTTCCAAGTGTTAGAACGCTTTAAAGACTTTACACTTGTAGAATGTCGCTTAGAAACGGGACGTACGCACCAAATTCGTGTTCATATGAAATATATTGGCTATCCACTTGCAGGAGATCCGAAGTATGGTCCGAAGAAAACGTTAGATATGAATGGACAAGCACTTCATGCGGGTATTTTAGGCTTTGATCATCCTCGTACGGGTGAATATATTCAGTTTGAGGCACCGATTCCAGAAGTGTTTGAAGACGCATTAAATATTTTACGAAAATAGTATTGACAAATCATAAGAAAACTGAGATACTGACAACAGTTAAATAATGATCCTTTAACACAGCCCCGTGAGGTTGAGAAGGTAACGGTTTGAAATACTTAGGGTATGTTGTACCCTTTTTTCAAAAGTCCTCTCGCACACGCTGAGAGGACTTTTTTTATACCATTACTCTCACGCAAGAAAAAAGCTTGGAGGTGTAGAGCATGCAAGAGAAAGCTGTCGTTTTAGATGACCAAATGATTCGCCGCGCTTTAACACGAATTAGTCATGAAATCGTGGAACGAAATAAAGGTGTCGATAATTGTGTTCTTGTCGGAATTAAAACTCGTGGAATTTTTATTGCACAACGTTTGGCAGAACGAATTGGTCAAATTGAAGGAAAAGAAATGGAAGTTGGAGAGTTAGACATTACGTTATATCGTGATGATTTAACACTACAATCGAAAAATAAAGAACCACTTGTAAAAGGTTCTGATATCCCTGTAGATATTACGAAGAAAAAAGTTATCCTTGTGGATGACGTATTATATACAGGAAGAACAGTTCGAGCAGCAATGGATGCTCTTATGGATTTAGGTAGACCATCTCAAATCCAATTGGCGGTTCTTGTTGATAGAGGTCATCGCGAATTACCAATTCGCGCTGATTATGTAGGGAAGAATATTCCAACATCAAGTGAAGAGCGTATCGAAGTTGATTTGCAAGAGACAGATCAACAAGATCGAGTAAGCATATACGATAAGTAAAGCCCTTTTAAATGTAGTCCTGTGAGGCTGCCAAAGGGTCTTGGCTTTCATATGTCAAATTTGGCATACGAAAGTGTAGGACTCTTTGTGCACAGGCACAAAGAGTTTTTTTATTGCAAAGATTTAAACTGAAGGAGGATGTAACAATGGAACAAAAGCCAGTGTTAGACGTTAATGAAGTACCGAAACCGGGAAAATGGTTATTTTTAAGTATACAACATTTGTTCGCGATGTTTGGATCAACAGTGCTTGTTCCGTTTTTAACAGGATTGAATCCATCAGTAGCATTAATATCAAGTGGATTAGGAACGTTAGCATTCCTTCTTATAACGAAAGGTCAAGTACCTGCTTATCTAGGATCATCATTCGCCTTTATCGCACCGATTATAACAGCGAAAACGGCAGGTGGACCGGGAGCGGCAATGCTTGGTGGTTTGCTAGCAGGACTTGTGTACATCTTAATCTCACTCGGAATTAAGAAATCAGGATCAGAGTGGATTATGAAATTACTACCACCAATCGTAGTTGGTCCAGTAGTAATGGTAATCGGTCTAGCTTTAGCACATACAGCAGTTAACATGGCGATGAACGGTGCGGATGGCAAATATAGCTTTACACACTTTTCAGTAGCGTTAGTAACATTAGCAATTACAATTATATGCTCGATATTTGGAAGAGGATTTTTCAGTATCATACCAGTGTTACTTGGCATTATCGGCGGATATATCTTCGCTTACTTCCAAGGGCTAGTAGACTTAAAGCCGGTAGCTGAGGCAAAATGGTTTGTTGTACCAGATTTCACAGTACCATTTGTAACATATACACCAGAGTTTTCATGGAAGATTGTACTCTTGATGGTACCAGTTGCACTAGTAACAATATCAGAACATATCGGACATCAAATTGTTCTTGGAAATGTTATTAAAAGAGATTTAATTGAAAAACCAGGTTTACACCGTTCAATCTTCGGTGACGGAGTAGCAACATTAATCGCGTCACTAATCGGTGGGCCACCGAATACAACGTATGGTGAAAACATCGGTGTGCTAGCAATTACGAGAGCATACAGTGTATACTTATTCATCGGTTCAGCAGTATTCGCAATCATGTTCGGATTTATCGGTAAGATTTCTGCACTGATTCATTCGATCCCAACACCAGTTATGGGTGGTGTATCAATCTTACTATTCGGTGTAATCGCATCAAGCGGATTACGCATGATGGTAGATGATAAAACAGATTTAAGTGACAAACGAAACTTAATGATTGCATCAGTAATATTAGTAATCGGTATTGGTGGAGCGGTACTTCACGTAGGAGAATCATTCCAAGTAGAAGGAATGGCACTAGCAGCAATTGTAGGTGTACTGTTAAATCTACTACTACCGGAAACGAAACAAATAAAACAATCTAAGCAGATTGCTTCATAATAATAACCTTTTAATTCAGTCCTGTGAGACCGGAAAGGGTGGCTTCTTTCTTGCACCCTAGTCTCACACGATTAGGGTATTTTTATGCAAAGGTTGTTATAAAAATTCAAAAGTGGTAACATAAAAATCAGAAAGATGAGGGATGACGATGAGCCATTTGTTAACGATGAGTGAATTATCGGAAGTAGAAATTTCAGAAATCCTAAAAGATGCAGAAGATTTTGCGAATGGAAAAGAGAGCAAAACGACAGAGCAAACTTTTGTTGCGAACTTGTTCTTTGAGAATAGTACGAGAACGAGATTTAGCTTTGAAGTTGCTGAGAAGAGATTAGGACTTGATGTTTTAAACTTTTCAGCTGATGCATCTAGCGTACAAAAAGGAGAAACTCTATACGATACGATAAGAACACTAGAATCAATCGGAACAAAAGCAGTGGTCATCCGCCACGAGCAAGATCGCTACTTCGATGAACTAAAAGATCAGGTGAATATTCCAATCTTAAATGCTGGAGATGGATGCGGAAACCACCCAACACAGTGCCTACTGGACCTTCTTACAATTAAACAAGAGTTTGGAAGATTTGAAGGTTTGAAGATTGCAATAGTAGGAGATGTTCGTCATAGCCGAGTAGCACGTTCTAATGCAGAAGCATTAACGAAGCTTGGTGCAACAATTTACTTTGCAAGTCCAGAAGAGTGGAAAGATGAAGACAACACATTTGGAACATACAAACCATTAGATGAACTTGTTCCAGAAGTTGATGTAATGATGTTACTCCGTGTACAACATGAGCGTCATGATCATTATGAAACAGACATTATGAAAGAATATCATGAGAAACACGGATTAACAGTAGAAAGAGAAAAGCGTATGAAAGAAGGAAGCATTATTATGCATCCAGCTCCTGTAAACCGTGATGTTGAAATTGCAAGTGAACTTGTTGAGTGTGAGCGTTCACGTATATTTAAACAAATGGAAAATGGAGTTTACGTAAGAATGGCTGTACTAAAACGCGCCTTACCAAATGTATTAGGAGGAATGAAACATGAATTATTTGTTTAAAAATGGTCGTTATATGAATGAAGAAGGAAAAATCGTAGCAACGGATCTTCTCGTACAAGACGGTAAAATCGCTAAGGTAGCAGAAAATATTACGGCAGATAATGCTGAAGTAATCGATGTGAACGGAAAGTTAATCGCACCTGGATTAGTAGATGTACACGTACATCTTCGTGAACCAGGTGGTGAACATAAAGAAACAATTGAAACAGGTACACTAGCAGCGGCAAAAGGTGGATTCACTACAATTTGCGCAATGCCAAATACACGCCCGGTACCAGATTGCAGAGAACATATGGAAGACTTGCAAAAACGTATTGAAGAAAAAGCTCATGTTAACGTACTACCATACGGAGCAATTACAGTACGTCAAGCTGGTTCTGAAATGACAGATTTCGAAACATTAAAAGAACTTGGAGCATTTGCTTTCACAGATGACGGCGTAGGCGTACAAGATGCGAGCATGATGTTAGCGGCTATGAAACGTGCAGCAAAATTAGATATGGCAGTAGTTGCGCACTGTGAAGAGAATACGCTTATTAATAAAGGTTGTGTACATGAAGGGAAGTTTTCTGAGAAACACGGATTAAACGGTATCCCATCAGTATGTGAATCTGTACATATTGCAAGGGATATACTGCTTGCTGAAGCAGCAGATTGCCACTATCACGTATGTCATGTAAGTACGAAAGGTTCTGTACGTGTAATCCGTGATGCGAAACGCGCTGGAATTAAAGTAACAGCAGAAGTAACACCGCATCACCTAGTGTTATGTGAAGATGATATCCCATCAGCTGATCCTAACTTTAAAATGAACCCACCGCTTCGTGGAAAAGAAGACCATGCAGCATTAATTGAAGGTTTATTAGATGGAACGATCGATATGATCGCAACTGACCATGCACCGCATACAGCGGAAGAGAAAGCACAAGGAATTGAAAGAGCACCGTTTGGAATTACTGGTTTTGAAACAGCATTCCCGCTTCTATACACAAACCTTGTGAAAAAGGGAGTTATTACGCTAGAACAGTTAATTCAATTCTTAACAGAAAAGCCAGCTGATACATTCGGCTTAGAAGCAGGTCGCCTAAAAGAAGGTAGAGCAGCTGATATTACAATCATTGATTTAGAACAAGAAGAAGAGATTGACCCAACAACATTCTTATCAAAAGGAAAAAATACACCATTCGCAGGTTGGAAATGCCAAGGATGGCCGGTAATGACAATCGTTGGTGGTAAGATCGCATGGCAAAAGGAGAGTGCATTAGTATGAAAAGACAACTTATCTTAGAAGATGGAACAGTATTAATTGGAACAGGTTTCGGAGGCGAAATCGAAAAGTCAGGTGAGGTTGTATTTACAACAGGAATGACTGGATATCAAGAAACATTATCTGATCCATCATATTGCGGTCAAATCGTAACATTCACGTACCCATTGATCGGAAACTACGGCATTAACCGTGACGATTTTGAATCCATTCACCCATCTGTAAATGGTTTAATCGTAAACGAAATTTGTGATCACCCATCAAACTTCCGTAATGAAATTTCGTTAAATGATTACTTGAAAGAAAGAAATATCCCAGGATTAGCAGGGATTGATACGAGAAAATTAACGAGAAAAATTCGTCAATACGGTACATTACGTGGACGCCTTTGTAACATGGATGCAGATGTAGAGTACATTGTAAGCCAATTAAAAGCGACAGTATTTACAGATCATGTAAAACGCGTATCAACGAAAGATCCATACCCAAGCCCAGGTCGTGGTCACCGAGTTGTACTAGTAGACTTCGGTATGAAACATGGTATTTTACGAGAATTAAATAAGCGTGACTGTGATGTAATTGTAGTTCCTTACAACACAACAGCGGAAGAAATTTTACGCCTTAGCCCAGATGGAATTATGTTAAGTAATGGACCTGGAGATCCGAAAGATGTACCAGAAGCAATTGAAATGTTAAAAGACATTATCGGTAAAGTTCCTTTATTCGGAATTTGCCTAGGACATCAATTGTTCGCTCTAGCATCAGGTGCAAATACAAGTAAGTTGAAATTTGGTCACCGTGGTTTAAACCATCCAGTAAAAAATCTTGCAACTGGAAAAGTAGCAATTACATCTCAAAACCACGGATACGCAGTAGAAGAAGAATCAGTTGAAAATACAGATCTTGAAATTACACATGTTGCTTTAAACGATGGAACGGTAGAAGGTCTTCGTCATAAGAAGTTCCCGGCATTTACAGTACAATACCATCCAGAAGCTTCAGCGGGACCAGAAGATGCAAATGATTTATTCGAAGATTTCTTAACAATGATTGAAAACTTCAAGAAAGAAGGGGAAGAGTTATGCCAAAACGCCTAGACATTAACACAATTTTAGTAATCGGATCAGGACCAATTGTAATTGGGCAAGCAGCGGAGTTTGACTACTCTGGTACACAAGCTTGTCAATCTCTTAAAGAGGAAGGTTACAAAGTAATCCTTGTTAACTCTAACCCAGCAACAATTATGACGGATACTGCAACAGCAGATAAAGTATACATCGAGCCATTAACATTAGAATTCGTAAGCCGTATTATTCGTAAAGAACGTCCTGATGCAATCCTACCAACATTAGGTGGTCAAACAGGTTTAAACATGGCTGTTGAACTTGCAAAATCAGGCGTACTTGACGAGTGCGGAGTTGAAATTTTAGGAACAAAATTATCAGCAATCGAGCAAGCGGAAGATCGTGATTTATTCCGTACATTAATGCAAGATTTAAATGAACCAACACCACCAAGTGAAATTATTCATAACCTTGATGAAGCATATGGATTTGTAAACGAAATTGGTTACCCAGTAATCGTTCGACCAGCGTTCACATTAGGAGGAACGGGCGGTGGAATTTGTCATAACGAAGAAGAGCTAATTGAAATCGTAACAAGTGGTTTAAAACATAGCCCAGTAACACAATGTTTATTAGAGAAAAGTATTGCTGGCTGTAAAGAAATTGAATACGAAGTAATGCGTGATTCAAATGATAACGCGATTGTAGTGTGTAACATGGAAAATATCGATCCAGTTGGTGTTCATACAGGTGATTCAATCGTTGTAGCACCGAGCCAAACGCTAAGCGACCGTGAATACCAAATGTTACGTAACACGTCATTACGAATTATTCGTGCACTAGGAATTGAAGGTGGATGTAACGTTCAGCTTGCACTAGATCCATATAGCTTCCAATACTATGTAATCGAAGTAAATCCACGTGTAAGTCGTTCATCTGCACTAGCATCTAAAGCAACTGGATATCCAATTGCGAAATTAGCAGCAAAAATTGCAGTCGGCTTAACGTTAGATGAAATCGTAAACCCAGTAACACAAAAAACTTACGCTTGCTTCGAGCCAGCGTTAGACTATGTTGTTTCAAAAATTCCACGTTGGCCGTTTGATAAGTTTGAATCAGCGAACAGAACGCTTGGAACACAAATGAAAGCAACTGGTGAAGTTATGTCAATCGGACGTAACTTAGAAGAATCATTACTAAAAGCAGTTCGTTCTTTAGAGCTTGGCATTTATCACTTAGAATTAGACCACTTAAAAGAACTTGATAAAGAAACGATGAAAAAACGTATCATTAAAGCGGATGATGAACGACTGTTTATTGTAGCAGAAGCAATTCGCCAAGGTGTAACAAAAGAAGAAATCAATGAATGGTGTGAAATGGACTTCTTCTTCTTACAAAAAGTTGAAAACATCGTAAATATGGAACGTGAAGTAAAAGCGAATGTAGGAAATATGGAAGTACTACAAACTGCAAAAGAAATGGGCTTCAGCGATCACTACATTGCAGCAGCTTGGAACAAAACGGAGCGCGAAATTTACGATATGCGTAAAGAAAATAATATGATGCCAGTATTCAAAATGGTAGATACTTGTGCGGCAGAGTTTGAATCTGCAACGCCATATTACTACAGCACATATGCGGACGAAAATGAATCGATTGTAACAGATCGTAAGAGTGTAGTAGTTCTAGGATCTGGTCCGATCCGTATTGGTCAAGGTGTTGAGTTTGATTACGCAACAGTTCACTCAGTATGGGCAATTAAAGAAGCTGGATATGAAGCAATTATCATTAACAACAACCCAGAAACAGTTTCAACAGACTTCAGTATTTCTGACAAATTATACTTTGAACCATTAACGATTGAAGATGTAATGCATATTATCGATTTAGAAAAACCAGAAGGTGTTATCGTTCAGTTCGGTGGACAAACGGCAATTAACTTAGCAGCGAAACTAGAAGAACACGGTGTGAAAATTTTAGGAACATCACTTGAAGACTTAGACCGTGCAGAAGATCGTGATAAATTCGAAGCTGCTTTAACAAAACTTGGCATCCCGCAACCAGTTGGTAAAACAGCAACGACTGTAGAACAAGCGGTAGCAATCGCAGAAGAAATTGGTTACCCAGTATTAGTAAGACCATCTTACGTACTAGGTGGACGTGCGATGGAAATCGTATATCGTCAAGAAGAACTACTGCACTACATGAAAAATGCAGTTAAAGTTCATGCAGATCACCCAGTATTAATCGACCGTTACATGGTTGGTAAAGAAATTGAAGTAGATGCAATTTCCGATGGTGAGAATGTATTCATTCCAGGTATTATGGAACATATTGAACGCGCTGGAGTTCACTCTGGTGACTCAATTGGAGTATATCCACCACAAAGTTTATCTGAAAAACTAAAAGAACAAATCATTGAACATACAATTGCACTTGGAAAAGGATTAAACATTGTTGGATTACTAAATATCCAGTTTGTAGTATTCAAAGATCAAGTGTACGTAATTGAAGTAAATCCACGTGCAAGCCGTACAGTACCGTTCTTAAGTAAAATTACAGGCGTACCGATGGCGAATGTTGCAACGAAAGTTATTTTAGGGCAAGACCTAGTAGAGCAAGGATACGGAACTGGCTATCACCCAGAAGAGAAAGAAGTATATGTAAAAGCTCCGGTATTCTCATTCGCGAAACTACGCTCAGTTGATACAACATTAGGACCTGAAATGAAATCAACAGGGGAAGTAATGGGTAAAGACTTAACGCTTGAAAAAGCATTATATAAAGGGTTAGTTGCTTCTGGAATTAACATCCCAACGCACGGCTCAGTAATCATTACTGTAGCGGATAAAGATAAAGAAGAGGCGATGGAAATTGCAAAACGTTTCCACGAAATCGGCTATAACTTATTAGCAACAGCTGGAACAGCACAATCATTAGAAGAGCAAAATATCCCAGTACAAGTTGTAAACAAAATTGATTCTGAAGACTACAACTTACTAGATATTATCCGTCAAGGAAAAGCACAGTTTGTAATTAACACATTAACAAAAGGTAAACAACCAGCGCGTGATGGTTTCCGCATTCGCCGTGAATCAGTAGAAAATGGTGTGGCTTGCTTAACATCACTTGATACAACAAGAGCAATCTTACGAGTATTAGAATCTATGACATTCTCAGCTCATTCAATGAAAGAAATTACGCAAACAAAGCGTCACGAGGTGGTACATGCATGATGCAAAAGCAAAATATGATCGTCGTTAACCAAAAAGAAATCGCAAAAAATATTTACGAATTAGTGCTTCAAGGAACGTTAGTACAGCAAATGAACGAACCAGGGCAGTTTGTACACATTAAGGTAGCAGAGGGCATTGCGCCCCTTCTGCGCCGCCCAATTAGTATTTGTAATGTAGATCAAGAGAAGAACGAATTTACAATGCTATATCGTGCCGAAGGACAAGGGACAAAAACATTAGCAACTAGAAAACAAGGTGAAATGGTAGATGTACTAGGACCATTAGGACACGGTTTTCCTGTAGAAGAAGCAGAAGCTGGTCAAACAGCTTTACTAGTAGGTGGGGGAATTGGTGTACCACCACTTTATGAATTATCACAGCGCCTCGTTGCAAAAGGTGTACGTGTTATTCACATCTTAGGCTTTCAAACGAAAGATGTAGTTTTCTATGAAGAAAAATTTGCAGAACTTGGTGATACGTACGTTGCGACAGTAGACGGTACACACGGTACAAAAGGATTTGTCACAGATGTAATTGATAATTACGGAATTGACTTTGATATTCTTTATTCATGTGGTCCGCTAGCGATGCTTCGTGCATTAGAAGGACGTTACAAAGAGAAAAAAGCCTATATTTCATTAGAAGAACGTATGGGCTGTGGTATTGGAGCTTGTTTCGCATGTGTATGCCACTTACAAGAAGATCCAAGTGGACATTCTTACAAGAAGGTGTGTAGCGACGGACCAGTATTTCCAATCGGGGAGGTTGTACTATGAACAGATTGCAAGTTGAATTACCAGGATTATCATTAAAAAATCCAATTATACCGGCATCTGGATGCTTTGGGTTTGGTCGTGAATATGCACAGTTTTACGATTTAAGTGTACTAGGATCAATCATGATTAAAGCGACGACAGAACAACCACGTTATGGAAATCCAACGCCTCGTGTTGCTGAAACACCAGGGGGCATGCTAAATGCAATCGGACTTCAAAACCCGGGATTAGACAAAGTAATGAATTCGGAATTACCATGGTTAGAACAATTTGACCTTCCAATTATTGCAAACGTTGCAGGCTCACAAGCTGAGGATTACGTAGCGGTTGCGAAGGAAATTTCTAAAGCGCCTAATGTCCATGCACTAGAATTAAACATTTCTTGTCCGAACGTAAAAACAGGTGGTATCGCCTTTGGTACAAATCCTGAAATTGCTGCTGATTTAACGAAGCGAGTAAAAGAGGTTTCTGAAGTACCTGTATACGTGAAATTGTCACCGAACGTGGCAAACATAGTAGAAATTGCAAAAGCGATTGAAAATGCAGGTGCAGATGGTTTAACGATGATTAATACATTGCTTGGTATGCGTCTAGATTTAAAAACAGCTAAACCAATTTTAGCAAACCGTACAGGCGGATTATCAGGTCCTGCGATTAAGCCAGTAGCAATTCGCATGGTACATGAAGTAAGCCAAGCGGTTAACATTCCAATTATCGGAATGGGTGGTATTGAAACAGCTGAAGATGTAATTGAATTCTTCTATGCTGGCGCAAGCGCAGTTGCAGTAGGTACAGCGAACTTTATCGATCCGTTCGTATGTCCGACAATTATTGAAGAGTTACCAGCATTATTAGATGAATTAGGATTTGATCACATTTCGGAATGTCAAGGAAGGAGCTGGAAGCAAACATGTCACAGTCGTTAATCGTTGCACTAGATTTTCCAGGGAAACAAGAAGTAGAACAATTCTTACACCACTTTGAAGGGGAAGAGTTATTTGTCAAAGTAGGTATGGAGTTATTTTACAAAGAAGGCCCTGCGATTATTACGTACTTAAAAGAAAAGGGACATAAGATCTTCTTAGATTTAAAACTTCATGATATTCCGAATACAGTAAAAAGCGCTATGCGTAGCCTAGCTAGTCTAGATGTTGATATGGTAAATGTTCATGCTGCTGGGGGAAGCAGCATGATGAAAGCTGCGATTGAGGGATTAGAGGAAGGTAAGCAAGAAGGAAAAGAGAGACCGATTTGTATTGCAGTTACACAACTAACAAGCACTTCGGAAGCTATGATGAAAAAAGAGATCGGCATTGAGAAAACGTTAGAAGAAGCGGTTGCTCATTATGCAAAATTAACGAAAGAAAGTGGACTTGATGGCGTTGTTTGTTCAACACTTGAAGTTCCAAAATTACGTGGAGTATGCGGAAATGAATTTGTAACAGTAACACCGGGGATTCGTCTTGCAAGCGATGATGTAAATGACCAAGTGCGCGTAGCAACACCGAAACGTGCGAGGGAACTTGGCTCAAGCTACATCGTAGTTGGACGTAGTATTACAAAAGCAGAAAATCCGCTTGAAGCGTATAAAACAGTAAAACAACAGTGGGAAGGTGTAACAGTATGAAAAAAGAAATCGCATCGCATTTATTAGAAATTGGAGCAGTATTTTTACAACCGAATGATCCATTCACTTGGTCTTCAGGTATGAAATCACCAATTTATTGTGATAACCGTTTAACTTTATCTTATCCAAAAGTACGTCAAGCGATTGCAGCTGGATTAGAAGAGTTAATTAAAGAGCACTTCCCAACTGTAGAAATTATTGCAGGAACAGCAACTGCTGGTATTGCGCACGCTGCATGGGTAAGTGATCGTATGGATTTACCAATGTGCTACGTACGTAGTAAAGCAAAAGGTCACGGTAAAGGGAACCAAATCGAAGGAAAAGCTGAAAAAGGTCAAAAAGTCGTAGTAGTAGAAGACTTAATTTCAACTGGCGGTAGTGCAATTACATGTGTAGAAGCACTTCGCGAAGCTGGATGTGAAGTATTAGGAATCGTATCAATCTTCACATATGAGTTAGAAGCAGGAAAAGAAAAACTAGAAGCAGCTAACGTAGCATCATATTCTTTAAGTGATTACAGTGCATTAACTGAAGTTGCAGCAGAAAAAGGTATGATTGGACAAGCTGAAACGAAAAAATTACAAGAGTGGCGTAAAAATCCAGCTAACGAAGCTTGGATCACAGCGTAACACGAAAAAAGACGACCGCGGGGGAACGCGGTCGTTTTTTTATATCATTGTTATAATTTCATGTAACGAACAGATAGTAGGAATATCGTACTTGAGTTGTGAGTTATCCCGATTCAACCATATCCCTTGCATCCCAGCTGCTGTACTACTAATCGCATCAGTCTCTAATCGATCGCCAATATAATAGCAGTCTTTCATTTCAAGATTCGATTGTAATACACTACTGTGAAAAATTTCAGGATCTGGTTTCGATATCCCAAGTTCACTAGAAGTAAATATATATTTGAAAAAAATCTATAATACCATTTCTTTCAGCAGCCTCATAATCAAGTAAAGTTCCATCAATATCAAAGAAAATCATATTGCTGTCTCCTTGCTAACAACTATTTAGCGTTTTCAGCAACCTCATATCCTTTCACAAACAATAGCGTCATATAAGAAACGATAAACGAGAAGATGCTATACATGCCGACCCAAAAGAAAAATTTTGGAGTAAAGGCGATAACACCTATTATTAAAAAACTAGCAAACGTTACAATCGGCATTACGTAATACGTTTTCGTCTTGCGCGTTCCAATAACAGAAACGATAAAGATAAGTAACGGACAAATTAATAAGACGAAAATCAATTCATTCATAGTTATGTCCCCTTTTCTAATTGCAGTAATCTGTTTCTCGTAAACGTTTTGAAAAAATTACTCTCCTAATATAATTTCGCTAAGGGATAACGAATCCCTGTTGAAAACCAGTAATTCATGATGAATTTTACAAGAAAAAACGTAAGCAAGAGAACACTTGCTTACGTTATAAAATAAACATCGCAAAGATAGTGGTGACAATTAAACCGATAACAACCGGTAAAAAGTTTCGGCGTGCCAGTTCAAATGGATCTACCTTGCAAATTGCAGCAGCAGGAATAAGCGCCCAAGGAATTAACGTCCCGCCCCCGGTCCATATAGCCGCAATTTGTCCGAGTGCTGTTAATGTAGCTGTTCCATGACCTAAAGCTGTTCCGAAAAGGTTTGCAATGGAACCAGCAAGCGATATACCGGAAAAACCAGATCCATCTAAGCCTGTTATGACACCAACGATAGTTAATGTTCCCGCTGATACGTATTGGTTTAAAGGGACCGTTTGAGATAAGGCAATCCCTAAGTCGTTAATGATTCCATGTGAACCTTTCGGTAAATAGTCTCCGATAATTTTCACAAAGCCGCTATCTCCTAAATAAAAGAGTGCAGCAATTGGAATAACTGGACCAAAGATTTTAAATCCAAATTGGAGCCCTTCTATAAAATAATCTGTTGTTTTATTTAGTCCATTACCTTTGTAGGCGATGAGTGAAATGATGATAATCATAATAACAGTCGTTCCGCCGATAAGTGCAGTTGCGTCGCTTCCTTGTAGTTTAAATTGAATCATGCAAAGGATATCAATGATATATACGATAGGAATACATATAGCGAGCCATTTTTTTATGCGAGGAGATAATGAAGTGAGCGTTTTAGAAGAATCAGTTGATGGGATAGATTCTTGTATAGATAAGCCTGTATGAAACTCTTTTCGTAAGAAGAAAAATGCGACGGAAGTTGTCACAATGCCCATAACGATAACGAGTGGAACACTTGCAGATACGACGCTGGCAACAGGGAGACCAGCCGCGTCTGCAGTTAATTTCGGTGCACCTTGAATAACGAAGTCGCCAGATAAGGCGATGCCGTGTCCAAATAAGTTCATAGCAATTGCAACCCCAATTGGAGGAAGGCCGACACGTACAGCAACCGGTAATAAAATAGCTCCCATTAAGGCGACAGCGGGGGAAGGCCAAAAGAAGAAAGAAATTGTCATCATCAAAAGGCCAATAATCCAGTAGGCGAGGGTAGGGGTACGGATCATCTTTGTAAATGGTGAAATCATCGTATCATTTATACCGGTATGAACGAGTAGGTTACTCATCGATACAATAATAGAAATGATTAATATAGTTGGTAATAGCTCAGTAATGGCGTAAATAAAACTTTGAAAAATGCCGCTAACGGCAAGAGGGATAGAACTTGTAGCAGTTAATGCTAATAAAAAGATAAAAACGATACAAATAATTGTAGTATCTTTCCGGAGAATAAAAAAGGTAATAATAGTGAGTAAACAAATAACATAGAGAGCGTGTAATAGCGTTAATTCAACTCCCATAACATTCACATCCTTAGGCAATCGTGTAGTTTATTGTATGAAAGTAGGGAAAGTATGTGAGTATAAGAAACAGAAAAAAAGGTAAAATTTCATGTACTGCAATGGTAAGGATAAAAAATGGATGTTACAATACAATTAATCCTAAAAATGGAATTAGAGGAGGGCTTATGCACAAAAAAATTGGATTTTTGGGATTTATCATATCTTGTAGTCTATTAATCATTTTAAAGCTATTTACAAACAATGAATGGATAAGTATTATACCTGTTTTCGGGTTTGTATTTATACTTTTATATAACTGGGATGGTATGAAACAATACAGTAAAAAGTATCGGAATTATGATAAGTATCATCGTTGTTTGCTCATTGTTCGCAGGGGTTATTTTAATAGAGGGTCAGAAACAAATGGAGAAAATGTCTATTTTTCAAGAATGGATGTCTTCTGCAAACGTTCTTTATCTTGTAATTATAGTTGTTATTTTTCTAAGAATTGTTATAAGTATAGCAAGTTACATATTAAAGGAGAAGTAGAATGGGGGAGTACGAATGAGAGAAAAAATAGGATATTATGGTGTGCTAGTTTGTTTACTATTATCAATTATTTCAGGACAATTTCTTAACAGTGAATGGGTACCAGTTATATTATGTATAGGAGTATTGATTTTTGCTCCTATGTATCGCTGGAATGAATGGAAAGCATATAGTCGAAAAAAGAAAATGGTTTTCAGCATCGAATTTGTCATTATAATCAGCACAATTCCGTTTTTGTTATGGAAAGGAAATGAGATAATAGATGGAATTGTAATGTTTCAAGGGTGGTTGTTTATTGCGAAAATGCTATATTTAATATGCATTTTAATGTTGGTAGTGGTAGTCGCTAAAATAGTAAACGAAAAGCTATTCGTTAATGAATAAAAGAAAATGCCACCTTATTCGGTGGCATTTCCTCATTTTACTGCATGAGCTTTTTGCATCTTTTTAATTAAACGAATTTGTCCACGATGATTGATTTCATCTTCAAAAACGTGAAACCACTTAAAATAGTTATTTGCTGGTTTGTCATACCAAAAGTCTGTCGTTTTAAATAACCATTCATCAGGTAACGATTGAAAAGTCTCGATTGTTTTGGAACGTACTTCTTGTAATGTATTTATGTAAAATTCTATAGCGTTTCCTTTTATTTTTTCACGCCCAAGATCGCCTAATTCAATGCCAGGTAACCAGCGTTCTAATTCAGCCTCCGTTGGTTCACGGTCTTCAAAAGTATGAATTTGGTAGTGAAATTCAATAGCAGCCATATGATACAATAACATGCCAATTGAATTTGCTTCCTTATCATATAAATAATCAAGTTCTTCAATTGTTAAACTTTCCACTGCTTGCATTGTTGTATAGCGAGCGTAATTCATCATGGAAACAAGCTTTGAAAATTCTACATGTAAACCCTCCAATTTATCAATTACAAAATTCAATTAAAATTCCCCCTCTTTAAATGAATACTCCAGAGAAGGAATTCTATGTGCAAAAAAAGTTTTGTTTAAACCTTCATAATATTAACAAGGGATTATAATTAGTTCTCTATTTGATTTTGTAATAACGTCATAACCATCTTTGGTGATGACAATATCATCTTCGATTCTACAACCGCCCCAGTTCGGTATGTAAATGCCCGGCTCAACTGTAACAACCATACCTTCTTGTAAAGTTGCCTTGCTTTCTTGGGATAAGCGAAGTGGTTCATGTATTTCTAACCCAAGACCGTGCCCGGTAGAGTGGCCAAAGTATTGACCGTATCCATGTTCTGTAATGTAATTCCTCGTTATATCATCGATACTTTTCGCAGTTTCTCCAGGCTTAATTGCTTCAGTCCCACGCTTTAACGCTTCTCGTACAACATTGTATATTTTTTGGAATTCTTCCGATGGTTCCCCGATTGCTACGGTACGTGTTATATCGGAACAATATCCGTCGTAAAGTGCACCGAAGTCTAATGTAACGATATCGCCTCGTTCGATTATTTTATTTGATGCAACTCCATGGGGAAGTGAAGAACGAACGCCTGAGGCTACAATGATTTGGAATGAAGAAGATGTGGCCCCTTTTTTTCGCATGAAAAATTCTAACTCATCTCGAACGTCAGTCTCGCTTATTCCAGGCTTTAGAAATGTAACAATATGGTGAAATGCTTCGTCAGCGATCGTAGCTGCGATTTTTATTGTTTCTATTTCAGATGTGTCTTTAATAAGTCGAATATCTTCAATAATCTCACACACTGGAACCATTTCTGTATGTATATATTTTTGTAGTTTCTTAAATTGTTGCAAAGTCATATTATTGTCTTCTATACCAAGTTTTTGAATTTTTAATTTTGATACTTGATTTGCAACTTCTTCTTCTAAATTTCCTTTATGCATAATAATTTCTGCTGCTTTTATTTCCGTTTTTGCTTGATCTACGTAACGGAAATCAGTAATGAAAATAGCTTTATGCGCAGCGATTAAGACAACGCCTGCGCTACCTGTAAAGTTTGTTGCGTATTGACGGTTTTCTTTTTTTGTAATAAGTAACCCGTCGATTCCGTAATTATGTAGTTGTTTTTGGATGTTAGTTATTCTTACATTCATTTTAATTCCTCCTTTTTACATTAATAAAGCAAGAATTGTGCCAGTATATTTATTTAGAATAAAAGAGAAGAGGGTAGCTGTGTGTCAAAAAACTAGACGAATGTAAAATAAATATATATAAAATTTTTACAGTAAGTTTTTATGTGACTGAACAATAATATAAACTCGCAAACGAAAATCTTTTTAATTTAAATATTATATTTTTTGTATAAATGGATTAATTTAATTGGTATAATAAGGGATTGTTACGTTTTTTATAGGTAAAGAGATGTAACGAAAAAAACTGGGTTAAGGAATGTGAGTGTATGAAGAAATTAAGTAAAGTAATGTCATTTTGTTTGGCCGCTAGTATGCTTGTTATAACGGGGTGTGAAACAAGTGAACACAAAGTTCAAGTAAATGAAACGATTGAACAGCTTGATGAAGCGCCAGAAGTGACAGAAAAAGAAGCGAAAAAGATTGTAAGAAAGAGTGTAGATGGAATAGCAAATGCGTTTAGTGAGATGGAAAAAGAAAATGGATGGAGCCGAAATAATCTTGGGGATTTAGAGACAGCTAAAAAAGGAGTTAAAGGATTGGTTTCAGAAAAGTTTGTAGAGAATCAGCTTCCTGAATTGCTTGCTAACTTTAATAGATCGAGAGAGACTGATATGTTACCATTCCCAAATTATTTTCAAACTGAAATAAGATTTTCTTCTTCACAAGATAAAGAAAATTTAACGGTACATACATTAAGTTTAGAAGATGAAATAGGTCATGCGGCCCAAGATTGGGAATTTCATTTGGTGTATAAAGAAGGGGAATGGTTAATGGATAAATGGTCATTCGTTTTTCCTGAAGATTTAAAACTTACAAAAGAAGAAGCAAATAGAATTTTAAAAATGCCAGACGATAAGAATGTGTCATTTGTAAGTGAAGAAAATAGTGGCGATAAGAAATACATATTCAAAGATAGTAACGGATTAATTACTGTAAATGCGAAAACATCTCTTATTTCATACAATGTAGATAAAAATAGGTATGAAAAGGTAACGAAAGAAAGAAATATTCAAGAAACAGAACAAGTACAGAGAAAGGATTCGAGTGCGTATACAGGCTCAAAAGAAGAGAAACAATCGCAAAAAGAATCTTCTTCAAAGATAGATAGAGCAAATGTTTTAAGTGAATTAGCTGCTATAGATAAACAAGAAAAACATACGAATGCTATGTCAACCAATGATATAGTAAATGAAATAGAAGGAAATTATGAACTGTGGGATAATAAACTAAATGAAATTTACAGTACATTAAAAAGTACGATGTCACCTGATGCGTTTCAGTCGTTAAAAACGAAACAAATTGCGTGGGTTAAAGAAAAAGAAAGTAAAGTTAAAGCAATTGGTACTGATACAAATAACGGAACGATGAGGCGTATAGAAGCTTCAGAAGAGAAATATAAGATGACAAAAGCAAGATGTTATGAATTAGTAAATGGGTATATGAACTAGTGTGAACGAATATAAAAAATGCGTTGCTTATAAGCAACGCATTTTTGTATTTACGCTTTTAATTTCATTACAATATCAGCATCTGGTGTTACATATACGGTTTGCTGATTGTCGTACGTAACAAAACCAAGTTTTGCACCACTCGGTTTTTTGACATGGCGTATTTTGGTGAAATCAACAGGTACAGAGCTAGACTCTTTCGCTTTACTGTAATAGGCAGCAATTTTGGCAGCTTCTAGTAAAGTTTCTTCAGCAGGCTCTAAAGAACGAATGACAACGTGAGAGCCAGGTATGTCTTTCGTATGTAACCAAATTTCATCACGGCGGGCAAACTTCGTTGTTAAATAATCATTTTGTTTATTGTTTTTACCAACGAAAATCTCTGTGCCATCACTTGCTACATATTTATCTAATACTGGTTTAGTAGGCTTTTTCTTTGCGTTTTTCGTTTTGCGATTGCGCACATAACCTTCTTCAGCTAATTCCTCACGAATTTCTTCAATATCTTTTGAAGAAGCAGCTTCCATTTGTTGAAGTAAGCTATCAAAATAAAGAATTTCTTCATTTGTTTTTTCGATTTGTTCTTCTACAACAGCAACCGAATTTTTTGCTTTTTGATACTTTTGGAAATAGCGTTGTGCATTTTCAGATGGTGTTTTTAAAGGATCTAATGTGATTTTTACAGTTCCACCATCCTCATCGTAATAATTAACGACCTCAATATCTTTATCGCCCTTTTTTAAAGCGTACATATTGGCTGTAAGTAGCTCTCCAAATAGTTGATATTTATCTGCTTTTCCAGCATCTTGCAGTGTTTTTTCGAGTTTAATGAGTTTTTTCTCGTTTTTATTTTTTTCGTTTTGCATAAAGCGTTCTAAATCATGAGCTTGTTGTTTTACACGATCACGTTCTGCTTTGCCAAAGAAGAAACGATCTAACAATTCGCTCACTGATGAGAATGTTTTTTCTTCTCCTTGCAAGTGTGTAAGAGGGAAAAGATAGAAGAATTCTTTTCCATTTGCAGTAATCATTGTAGGTGTATATGCATGAGATAGTAATGGTGTTTGTATAGAGAAAAATGCTTCTGATAATGCTTTCTCGTTTACCATACCGGCTTTCTTTACTACTTCTTTTGCAAATAATGGGGATATTCCCATGAAAGCACCAACGAGTTGTTTATCCATATTTCCAGATAGAAAGTCTAGCGGTCTAATAAAATCATCTGCGGTTTCAATTTGCAGAGGATTGATTTTATGTTGGGCTGGTGGCGCGACGTACTCAGCACCAGCATATACAGTTCGGTGACGGTTTACGGCTAATGAAACGTGTTTTAAGCTATCTAAAATCACGTTTGTTTTCGTATCTAATAAGATAATGTTACTATGTCGTCCCATTATTTCAATTACTAATGTTTTTAATGATTCGTCTCCGATTTCATTACGACTGCGAACTGTAATTTGAATAATGCGTTCTAAGTCGATTTGTTCAATTTTTTCAATAAATCCACCTTCTAAATGTTTGCGAAGAAGCATACAGAACATCGGCGGTATTGCTGGCGAATCGTAGTTTTGATTCGTTAAGTGCATACGCGCATATGTAGGATGAGATGAAAGAATTAGTTTTTGGTTCTTTCCATTCGCTCGAATATGTAATAAAATCTCGTATTTTGAAGGTTGATATATTTTGGAAATTCTTCCTGTGTAAAGAGAATTTTCAATTTCATGTGTAATCGCTCTTGTAAATAATCCATCGAATGCCATAAATGAACACTCCTTTCTAACTAAATGTTAATTATAGCATTTTTTTGGACGAGGCTGAATAAGCTTTCAATAGAGTATGTCTGGAATCAGGAGGTCGATAGCAGGATGAACTGGTATGGAATGCGAGCACATGAAGTGGAAGAAAGAACGAATACGAATGTAAAGGTTGGACTTACAGAGAAAGAAGCAGAAGGGCGAGTAAAGAAATTTGGTACTAATGAATTAGAAGAAGCAAAAAGGCCTTCTGCACTAATGGTATTTTTAGCACAGTTTAAAGATTTCATGGTACTCGTTTTGTTTGGAGCAACAATTGTTTCTGCGTTTTTAGGTGAATACATTGATTCTATTGCTATTGTTGCCATTGTTATTATCAATGGTATTCTCGGCTTTTTTCAAGAAAGAAAAGCTGAAAAATCATTGGAAGCTTTAAAGGAACTAGCTGCCCCGCAAGTTACTGTAATGCGGAATGGAAAGTGGGTAAAAGCACCATCTAAAGCACTTGTTTTAGGTGATATTATTAAGTTTTCCAGTGGTGATCGTATTGGGGCTGATGTGCGTCTTGTTGAGGCATCAAGTTTATATATTGAAGAGTCTGCTTTGACAGGGGAGTCCGTACCTGTACAAAAGAAGGTAGAAGCACTGCAAGGGCAAGATGTTGCAATTGGGGATCAAAAAAATATGGCTTTTATGGGGACAATGATTACGCGAGGATCTGGTACAGGAGTCGTTGTAGCAACTGGTATGAATACAGCGATGGGGCAAATTGCAAATATGTTGCAAAATGCAGAGCAAATGGAAACGCCACTGCAAAGAAGGTTAGAACAGCTCGGAAAAATATTAATTATTGTAGCTCTTATTTTGACAGCGCTCGTTGTATTGGCTGGTGTGTATCAAGGGAATGAAGTATATCATATGTTTTTAGCTGGCGTATCGCTAGCTGTTGCGGCTATTCCAGAAGGATTGCCAGCAATTGTTACAGTAGCTTTATCACTTGGTGTACAGCGTATGATAAAAAAGAGAGCAATTGTAAGGAAGTTACCGGCCGTAGAAACGTTAGGCTGCGCTTCTGTTATATGCTCTGATAAAACGGGAACAATGACACAAAACAAAATGATGGTAACACATATGTGGTCAGGCGGAGAATTGTGGAAAGTGACAGGGCAAGGATATGAACCTAATGGCTCTTTTATGAAAGGTGAAAAAGAAGTGAATCCAGCTAAGACAAAATCACTTTATCAGCTACTTACATTTGGTTCACTATGTAACAATGCAAATATTATTCAAAAGAAAAAGGCGTACGTATTAGATGGGGATCCAACAGAGGGAGCGCTTGTAGCTGCAGCAATGAAAGCTGGGATAACACGTGAGGCATTGAAAGGGAAATTTGAAATTATTCGTGAATTTCCATTTGATTCAACTCGAAAAATGATGAGTGTTATTGTACGAGATCGAGAGGGGAAAAAGTTTATTGTTACGAAAGGAGCACCGGATGTTCTTTTGCAAATGAGTCAAACAATCTTATGGGGGGATAAGCAGCAGCCGTTAAGTGAGCTATATAGAAAAGAAGTACAAGCGGCTATTCATAGCTTAGGTAGTCAAGCGCTTCGAACAATTGCAGTTGCGTTTAAACCTTTAAAAGTCACGGATTCTATTGAACATGAAAGAGACGTTGAAAAAGATTTTATGTTGGTTGGGATACAAGGTATGATTGACCCGCCAAGGCCAGAAGTCGCGCAGGCGGTAAAAGAGTGTAAAGAAGCTGGTATTCGAACAGTAATGATTACAGGTGATCATAAAGTGACAGCAATGGCGATTGCTGAACAATTAGGAGTTTTACCACCAGATGGACGCGTTGTTGAAGGAGTAGAACTCGCGAATATGGATGTGGAGGAATTAGAAAATGTTGTAGAAGATACGTATGTATTCGCTCGTGTATCACCTGAGCATAAATTGAAAATTGTTAAAGCATTGCAAAATCAAGGACATATAGTAGCGATGACAGGTGATGGAGTGAACGATGCTCCAGCTATAAAAACAGCGGATATTGGGATAGCGATGGGGATTACAGGGACAGATGTTGCAAAAGAAGCCTCTTCACTTGTTTTACTAGATGATAATTTTGCTACAATTAAGTCAGCGATTAAAGAAGGAAGAAATATATACGAGAACATACGTAAGTTCATTCGCTACTTATTGGCGTCAAATGTTGGAGAAATTTTAGTTATGTTATTTGCGATGTTACTTGCATTACCACTGCCGATGGTTCCTATTCAAATTTTATGGGTGAACTTAGTTACTGATGGTTTACCAGCGATGGCATTAGGTTTGGATAAGGCTGAAGGAGATGTGATGAAGAGAACACCGCGTCACCCGAAAGAAGGGGTATTCGCTAGAGGGCTTGCGTGGAAAATAATAAGTCGAGGGTTTTTAATTGGAGCAGTGACGTTAGTGGCGTTTATTATTGCGTATAACCAACATCCAAATGAACTGAAATATGCACAAACTGTAGCGTTCGCGACGTTGGTACTTGCACAGCTTATTCATGTATTTGATTGTCGTAGTGAGCATTCTGTCTTTCACCGTAATCCATTTGGGAACGTGTATTTAGTAGGGGCGGTTATTATTTCGTTACTACTTATGCTAGTGGTTATATATTATCCACCGTTACAACCGATCTTTAGCACAATGCCGATACAAGCAAGAGATTGGTTATTAATTGGAGGTTTGTCATCAATTCCGACTTTCTTACTAGTAGGTTCTTTATTAACAGGGAAAAAGGCTAAGAAGAAAAAGCCGATGTTATATAAGAAGGGATTAAACTTGAAATAGTCAATGTTATGAAAATGTGATATAATTTACAGAAGGTAGTAGAGCCTTGTCTCTATTACCTTTTTCATTGAGTTATTTTATGGCTTGGATGTGATAAAAATGATTTCTAGTATGACAGGGTTTGGAAGATCGAAAGTAGAAAGTGATACTTTTCAAATTACAGTAGAAATGAAATCGGTGAACCACCGTTTTTTAGAGATGAGTATTCGACTTCCTAAGCAAATGATGGTATTTGAGGACAAAATTCGTAAAATAATTGCACAGCAAGTTCGACGTGGGCGCATCGAAGTGTCTATTAGTATAGCAGGTGAAGGACTTGTTGAAAGAAAATTAAGTGTGAATTGGTCACTTCTTGAGCAGTACCAATCGATGATGGAAGATATAAAAGGGAAATTTCAATTACAAGATTCTATTACACTCGAACAATTAATGGCAATGCCAGAAGTAACAGCAATTGAAGAAATAGAAAATGTAAATGAACATTTTGAGAACAGTTTATATGAGGCTGTTCGTCAAGCTGCTCATATGTTGAAAACGATGAGAGATGGCGAAGGAGAACGATTACATAAAGATATAGCGTATCGTTTACAAGAGATTAGCAATTGTGTAAATGCGATTATTCCACATGCACCAATTGTTACACAAAAATATCGTGAACGATTAGAAAATCGCTTAAAAGAATTACATAATCAAGATCTAGATGAACAAAGATTGCTAACAGAAGTCGCAATCTTTGCAGAGCGTTGTGATATTCATGAAGAGTTAGTTCGTTTGCAAAGTCATTTAGAGCAATTTCGTGAAACATTGCAGATTGAAGAGCCTGTTGGAAGGAAAATGGATTTCATCGTGCAAGAGATGCATAGAGAAATTAATACGATTGGTTCTAAGGCAAATGACTTAACAATTTCAAAATATGTTGTAGAAATGAAAAATAACCTTGAAAAAATTCGTGAACAAGTACAAAATATTGAGTAGCTTTCAAAAAATATATAAAGTTATACGTGGTGGAGAAATCGGATAGACTTACTAGGAGGCGCAAACTATGGCCATGCGGTTTTTAAATATTGGATACGGAAATATTGTATCTGCTCATCGAATTATTGCTATTGTAAGTCCGGAGTCAGCTCCTATTAAACGAACAGTACAAGAAGCACGCGAACATAATGCTTTGCTTGATGCTACGTATGGGAGAAAAACAAGGGCGGTTATTGTTATGGATGATGGGCATGTTGTATTAAGTCCAATTCAACCAGAGACGATTGCACATCGTTTGAATAATAAAGAAGATTTAAGTGAGGAAGGGTAGGTTTTACATATTTATGAGAAGTAGAAGAGGATTGCTCATCGTTCTTTCAGGGCCTTCTGGGGTTGGAAAAGGGACGGTTCGTAAAGAGCTGTTTAGCCATGAGGATACACGTTTTCAGTACTCTATTTCAGTAACGACACGTAAGCCGCGTGAAGGTGAAGTAGATGGTGTGGATTATTTCTTTAAAGAAAGAGAAGAATTCGAGGAAATGATTCGTAATGAAAAATTACTTGAGTGGGCTGAGTTCGTAGGTAATTATTACGGAACACCGATTGACTATGTTGAAAAAACATTACAAGAAGGAAAAGATGTATTCTTAGAAATTGAAGTGCAAGGAGCAATTCAAGTTAAGAAAGCTTTCCCAGAAGGTGTATTTATTTTCTTAGCACCTCCAAGTTTATCTGAACTAAAGAGCCGTATTGTCGGACGTGGTACAGAGACTGAAGATGTTATTGAAAATCGTTTAACTGTAGCGAAAGAAGAAATCGAGATGATGGACGCTTACGACTATGTAGTAGAAAACGATCAAGTTGAATTAGCTTGTGATAGAATTAAAGCAATTGTGGTTGGCGAACATTGCCGCCGCGAAAGGGTAGCAAAATATTATAAAGAAATGACGGAGGGTCTATAATTATGTTAAATCCATCAATTGACTCATTACTACAAAAAATCGATTCTAAGTACACTTTAGTAACAGTGGCTGCAAAACGCGCACGTGAAATGCAACTTGCTAATAACTGTGTTGTAGAAAAACCTGTTTCTCATAAATGTGTAGGTAAAGCATTAGAAGAAATCGATGCAGAAGCATTAAGCTACGTACCAAGTGAAGATAAAGTAGCTGAATAAGCCTTTGCCTTCGACAAAATAAAACATAGACTTTATAATTTTCTATGTAACGGTAACAACCTATTTACAAGTAGGTTGTTATTTTTTTACGAAAGGAATGAAATATCGGTACTGACGAGCTGAGAATTCTATTTCAGTATTATAAGTTTGAAAAAGAAAGAGGACGAGTCATATGCTAAAAGGGAAAAAGATACTTTTATGTGTAACAGGAGGCATTGCGGTTTTTAAAGCAGCTGCGTTAACGAGTAAATTGACACAATTTGGCGCGATTGTCAAAGTAATGATGAGTGAGTCGGCAATGAAGTTTGTTACGCCTCTTACATTCCAAGCGCTTTCTCGCCATGATGTATATACGGATACATTCGATGAGAAAGACTCAGCTGTTATTGCTCATATTGATTTAGCAGATTGGGCGGATGTTGTACTTGTCGCACCTGCTACTGCCAATTGTATTGGAAAGTTAGCTGGTGGTATTGCAGATGATATGATTACAACTACTTTGTTAGCTACTACAGCTCCGGTATGGATTGCGCCTGCTATGAATGTGCATATGTATGAAAATAAGATAGTTCAAAAAAATATGATGACATTGAAAACGCTAGGATATACATTTATTGAGCCTGGGGAAGGCTTTTTAGCATGTGGATATGTAGCGAAGGGACGACTAGAAGAACCTGAAGCAATTATTGCACGGTTAGAGGAAGCTTTCTCAGAACACAAACCATTGCAGGGAAAAAGAATATTAATAACTGCTGGCCCAACACGTGAAAAGGTTGATCCAGTTCGTTTTATGACGAATTTTTCTTCTGGGAAAATGGGGTATGCGATTGCGGAAGTGGCAGCGAATTTAGGCGCTGATGTTATACTCGTTTCAGGACCGACAGCATTAAATCCACCGTTACATGTAACGACAGTGCAAGTGGAATCTGCACAAGATATGTTAGAAGCAGTTCTTCAACATTATCAAAACGTAGACGTTGTCATTAAAACAGCAGCAGTTGCAGATTATCGTCCGAAATATGTGCATGAGAATAAAATGAAAAAGCAAAATGGTGATGCTGTCATTGAACTTGAAAGAACGGTGGATATTTTAAAAACATTAGGTCAGAAAAAGGATAAACAGTTACTTATCGGTTTTGCTGCTGAAACGACAAATGTAGAGGAATATGCAACGAAAAAACTACGTGAGAAAAATGCAGATATGATTGTCGCGAATGATGTAAAAGCGCAAGGAGCTGGATTTGGCACGGATACGAATATTGTAACAATGTATAGAAAAGATGGAAAAGTTATTGAGTTGCCACTTTTAATGAAAAAAGAGGTAGCTCGTGAAATATTGAAGCAAATTGAAATGATGTTAGAAGATGATCGTTTATGAAATTTGCAAGTGTAATTGTTGATGTACCTGCCCGTCAGACAGATCGACCATTTGATTACATTATTCCTAAAAAATGGGAAGATATTGTACAGACAGGAATGCGTGTAGTAGTTCCGTTTGGGCCAAGAAAATTGCAAGGTTTTATTATTGGGATTAAAGATTCGGTGGATGTAGAAAGTAAGAAGTTAAAGACAATCCATGAAATATTAGATGTAACACCGGTTTTAAATGATGAATTATTAAAGCTTGGATATTGGCTTACAAGTGAAACGTTATGCTACATGATTTCAGCTTTTCAAGTGATGCTTCCAACTGCGATAAAAGCAACGTATAAAAAACGTCTACAACTTTGTAAACAGGAAGAAATAGCACCTGAAATACTATATTTATTTCAGGATAAACAAGCAATTGATTTTGAAGTAATCGAGCAACAGCCACATTTATACCGAACTATTCAACAAGAAATTAAAAATGGTACGGTTGAAGTCGTTTATCAGGTGAAAGATAAAGTACAAAAGAAGAAGCAAAGAGTGGTTCAGCCGGAGTTGCCAGAAGATAAATTGGAATTAGCGGCATTTGAACTGAAAAGTAAAAAACAACAAGATGTACTTTATTATTTTGTGGAAAATTATAAAAGTACACCGTTGAAAGTAATTACAGAAGAGTTACAAATAACAGATGCTCCAATAAAAGCACTTGTTAAAAAGGGATTCATTTCAGAAAAGTATGTGGAAGTATACCGAAATCCGTATGACGATGATGATTTTGAACAAACAAAACCATTTCCACTTACGGAGGAACAAAAACAAGTTATTACACCGATTTTATCATCAATTACAAATGAAACTTATAATCCATTTTTACTATATGGTGTTACAGGAAGTGGAAAGACAGAAGTATATTTACAATCTATAGCAGCAGTGCTCAAGAAAGGAAAAGAAGCTATCGTTCTTGTTCCTGAAATTGCACTAACGCCCCAAATGGTGGATCGTTTTAAAGGTAGGTTTGGCTCGCAAGTTGCAGTTCTTCATAGTGCGTTGTCTGTTGGAGAAAAGTATGACGAGTGGCGTAAGATTTTAAGAAAAGAAGTGAAAGTTGTAGTTGGTGCGCGTTCAGCTGTTTTTGCGCCTTTTGAGAATTTAGGGATTATTATTATTGATGAAGAGCATGAATCAAGTTACAAACAAGAAGATAATCCGAGGTATCATGCAAGAGATGTAGCTGTCTGGAGAGGACAATATCATAAATGTCCTATCGTTCTTGGTAGTGCGACACCAACACTTGAATCGTTTGCAAGGGCGAAAAAAGGTGTTTATGAACTATTAACAATGGAAAAACGTATGAATGAACAAGCTTTACCAACGGTAGAGATTGTTGACATGCGAGAAGAACTTCGTGACGGGAATCGATCAATGTTTTCTAAGGCGCTGCATGAAAAAATAGCAGATCGATTAGAAAAGAAAGAACAAATGGTACTCTTTTTAAATAGAAGAGGTCATTCTACATTTGTTATGTGCCGTGATTGTGGGTATGTTGTCCAATGTCCGCATTGTGATATTTCATTGACATATCATAAAATGAATCATCGTTTAAAATGTCATTATTGTAGTTACGAAGAGAATATGCCAACTGAGTGTCCAGCTTGTCAAAGTACATACATTCGTTTCTTTGGTACAGGTACACAAAAGGTAGAAGAAGAAATTACAAAACTATTTCCAGAGGCGCGAGTCATTCGAATGGATGTAGATACGACAAGTCGAAAAGGAATGCATGAAAAATTATTAAAGGCGTTTGGGGAAGAAAAAGCAGATATATTACTTGGAACACAAATGATTGCTAAAGGATTAGATTTTCCGAAAGTAACGCTCGTTGGGGTTTTAACTGCAGATACGATGCTTCACTTACCTGATTTTCGGGCGAGTGAAAAGACATATCAGTTATTGACGCAAGTAAGTGGACGAGCGGGTAGACATGAATTGCCAGGGGAAGTTGTGATTCAAACGTATACGCCAGAACATTACAGTATAGAGTTAGCGAAGAACCAACAATATGATGTGTTTTTTGACCAAGAAATGCAAATGAGACGAACAAGACAATATCCCCCATATTACTATGTTGTACTCGTAACTGTATCTCATCCAGAATTATTAAAAGCGGTACAAGTGACGGAAAAAATTGCCTCGTATTTACGAACGCATTGCTCACAGCAAACAATGGTGCTAGGACCAGTTGCTTCAGCGATTCCAAGGATAAAAGATAGATATCGTTATCAATGCATGATAAAATACAAACGGGAACCAAACTTAAAGAACGTGCTCAAAATGGTAAATGAACATTATCAAGCAGAAATGCAAAAAGAGCTACAAATCTCAATTGATTTTAATCCAACAATGTTAATGTAGCGGAGGGAAATATGGCAGTTTTAGAAATAATAAAGCATCCAAATGAAGTGTTAGAAACACCATGCGAAAGAGTAATTAACTTTGATAAAAAGTTAGTGAAATTGTTGAAAGATATGCATGAAACAATGTTAATTGCGGACGGAGTCGGTTTAGCTGCGCCTCAAGTAGGTGTAAGCTTGCAAGTAGCGGTTGTTGATGTCGATGATGATACTGGGAAAATCGAGTTAATCAATCCATCAATATTAGAAAAACGTGGTGAACAAGTAGGTCCCGAAGGCTGTTTAAGCTTCCCGGGACTTTATGGTGAAGTAGAACGTGCCGATTATATTAAAGTAAGAGCGCAAAATCGCCGTGGGAAAGTATTCTTATTAGAAGCGGAAGGATTTTTAGCGCGTGCAATTCAACATGAAATTGATCATTTACACGGTGTTTTATTTACATCGAAAGTGACAAGATATTATGAAGAAAACGAACTAGAATAGGTGTTAAAAGGAGCGGTTTTTAAATGATAAAAGTAGTGTTTATGGGAACACCGGACTTTTCAGTGCCGGTGCTTCGTCGTCTTATTGAAGATGGCTATGAGGTAGTAGGTGTTGTGACGCAACCTGATCGTCCAGTAGGTAGAAAAAAAGTATTAACACCTACACCTGTTAAAGTTGAAGCGGAAAAACATGGTATCCCTGTGTTACAGCCGTTAAAAATTCGTGAAAAAGATGAATATGAAAAAGTATTGGCATTAGAGCCAGATTTAATTGTAACAGCTGCATTTGGGCAGATTGTACCAAATGAAATTTTAGAAGCACCAAAGTATGGGTGTATTAATGTTCACGCTTCTTTACTTCCTGAACTTCGTGGTGGTGCACCAATTCATTATGCAATTATGGAAGGTAAAGAAAAAACAGGTATTACAATTATGTATATGGTAGAAAAATTGGATGCTGGTGATATCTTAACGCAAGTGGAAGTTGAAATTGAAGAGCGTGAAACGACAGGCTCATTATTTGATAAATTAAGTGAAGCAGGAGCACACCTTCTATCTAAAACAGTGCCTTTATTAATTCAAGGTAAGTTAGAACCGATTAAACAAAACGAAGAAGAAGTAACGTTTGCGTACAATATAAAACGTGAGCAAGAGAAAATTGATTGGACAAAAACAGGTGAAGAAGTATACAATCACATTCGCGGATTGAATCCATGGCCAGTTGCTTATACAACATTAGCAGGACAAGTTGTTAAAGTATGGTGGGGGGAAAAAGTGCCTATAACTGAACCGGCTGAAGCAGGTACGATTGTTGCAATCGAAGAAGATGGTTTTGTTGTAGCAACGAGTAATGAAACAGGTGTTAAAATTACTGAATTGCAACCTTCTGGTAAAAAGCGTATGAGTTGTTCACAATTTTTACGTGGAACAAAACCTGAAATTGGAACGAAGTTAGGAGAAAATGCATGAGACAAAATGTTCGTGAATTAGCTCTTGATGGTTTACTTCAAGTGGAAAAAAGTGGTGCATATAGCAACTTACTTTTAAATAATCTAATTGAAAAAAGTGCAATTGATAGAAAAGATATTGGTTTATTAACTGAAATTGTATATGGAACGATTCAACGTCGTGACACATTAGATTATTATTTACAGCCTTTTTTAAAAAAGAAGGTTGAGGCGTGGGTAAGAGTATTGCTTCGCTTATCTTTATATCAAATGATTTATTTAGACCGAGTGCCAGAAAGAGCGGCTATTCATGAAGCGGTTGAGATTGCAAAGCGTCGCGGGCATAAAGGAATTGCTGGTATGGTGAACGGTGTATTACGTTCGATTCAGAGAGAAGGTGTACCTTCTGTAGATGAAATCAAGGATCCAGTAGAACGTCTTGCAATTACAACAAGTCATCCAGTTTGGCTTGTCCAAGAGTGGACTTCAGAATACGGTTTAGAAACTGCAGAAAAAATGTGCGAAGTAAACATGTTACCCCCTGTACCAACAGCGCGTGTGAATGTTGATAAGGTAACTGTAGAAGAAGCGATTGAGTTGTTGGCAAGTGAAGGTATAGAAGCAAAACGTGGTGACTTATCAGATGATGCTATTCAGATTGAAAGAGGAAATGTAGCGCATACAGAAGCGTTTAAAAAAGGATTTCTTTCTATTCAAGATGAAAGTTCTATGCTTGTAGCACGCGCTTTAGAACCGAATACGGGAGATGCAGTCCTTGATAGTTGTGCTGCTCCAGGCGGAAAAACAACGCATATCGCGGAACGATTAAAGGGAACTGGTAAGGTCATGTCCCTTGATTTACATGCACACAAAGTACGTTTAATTAAACAGCAAGCAGAGCGACTTGGTCTAGAAAATGTCGAAACTAAAGCGCTAGATGCTAGAAAAGTGCAAGAGCACTTTGCAAATGAAACGTTTGATAAAATATTGGTAGATGCACCGTGTTCTGGATTTGGTGTAATTAGACGTAAACCTGATATTAAGTTAGGAAAAGATAAAGGCGATAGTGAAAGATTATCGACGATTCAAATTGCAATACTAGAAAAAATAGCACCATTATTAAAACAAGGCGGTCGTCTTGTTTATAGTACGTGCACAATTGAGAAAATAGAAAATGAACAAGTAATAGAGAAATTTTTACAAGAACATCCTGAATTTGAATGGGATACTACGCTTAAAGAGCGTATGCCAGAAAAATTAACTCCGTATATTGATGAAGGTCAAGTGCAAATTTTACCGCATTATTTTGCGACGGATGGCTTTTATATTGCTTGTTTAAGGAAGAAGGTGTAGCATCATGGAAACGACTGTAAGAAAACAAAAGAAAAATTTAGAAACGAAGAAACCATCAATTTACTCTTTACAACTTCATGAAATGCAAGATTGGTTAAAGGAACAAGGAGAACCGAAGTTCCGTGCTGGACAAATTTTTGATTGGTTATATAAAAAACGTGTAAAAAATTATGAGGATATGTCAAACCTTTCTAAAGGATTGCGTGATAAATTGTCGAATTCCTTTGATATTACTACTTTAAAAACGTTAGTAAAACAAACGTCTTCGGATGGAACAATTAAATTCTTATTCCAATTATATGACGGATATTCTATTGAAACGGTATTAATGCGACACGAATATGGAAATTCCATTTGTGTAACAACGCAAGTTGGTTGTCGTATTGGGTGTACGTTCTGTGCTTCTACACTTGGGGGATTAAAGCGAAACCTAGAAGCTGGAGAAATCGTAGCGCAAGTAGTAGAAGTTCAGCGTGCGCTTGATGAAACAGAAGAACGTGTAAGTTCTCTTGTTGTTATGGGGATTGGAGAACCATTTGATAACTATGATAATTTAATGGGATTCTTACGCATCATTAACCATGAAAAAGGACTTCATATTGGTGCGAGACATATGACTGTTTCGACGAGTGGAATTATCCCGAAAATTTATAAGTTTGCTGAAGAAGATCTACAAATTAATTTTGCGATTTCATTGCATGCTCCAAACTCAGAATTACGTTCAAAATTAATGCCGATTAACCGTGCTTATAAATTACCAGATTTAATGGAAGCTATTAAATACTATGTAAATAGAACAGGGCGTCGTATTACTTTTGAATATGGATTATTTGGAGGAGAAAATGACCAAGTAGAGCATGCTGAAGAGCTTGCTGCGCTCTTAAAAGGTGTAAAATGTCATGTGAACTTGATTCCGGTAAACTACGTACCTGAACGTGATTATGTACGTACGCCACGTGAACAAATTTTCTTGTTCGAAAAAACGTTAAAAGATCGTGGAGTGAATGTAACGATTCGCCGTGAACAAGGTCATGATATTGATGCAGCCTGCGGTCAGTTGCGTGCGAAGGAGCGCAAAGAAGAGACGAGGTGACGAGATGAAAGCCGTATTTCTATCGGATAAAGGAAAAGTTCGTCAACATAATGAAGATAGTGCAGGAGTTTTTCACAATTTAGATGGAAATGTATTAGCGGTAGTAGCAGATGGAATGGGAGGTCATCGAGCTGGTGATGTAGCTAGCTCGATGGCCATTCAATTATTCCATGATTATTGGAAGCAAACACATAATATGAATGAGCCGAAAAAAGTAGAACAATGGTTACATACTAGTGTTGGGATTATTAATGAGCGTATATATGAATATGCTCAGCAAAATGCAGAATGTAATGGTATGGGAACAACGCTTATAATAGCTGTTTGTACACCAAGCTTTGTGACAATAGGGCATATAGGAGATAGTCGTTGCTATATGGTATCAGAAGGAGAAATGACGCTAGTAACGGAAGATCATTCGCTTGTAAATGAGCTTGTGAAACATGGTGAAATTTCAAAGGAAGACGCAGAGTATCATCCGAAAAAGAATGTGTTATTAAGAGCATTAGGAACAGAAGAAAAAGTTGGGTTAGATGTTAAAACGTTGGTGATTGAGGAAGATGATCAATTACTTCTTTGCTCTGATGGGTTATCAAACAAAGTTTCTATTGATGATATGCGACAAATTTTACAGTTAAATGAACAGCTTGAAGGTAAAGGGCAGTGTCTCATTCAATTGGCAAATGATCGCGGTGGAGAAGATAATATCACACTTGTTCTTATTGATTATGCGGGTTCGACAAACGAAAGTAGGTGAAGTGCAACGTGCTGATTGGAAAACGCTTAAATGACCGTTATAAGCTGCTGAAAATGATTGGTGGTGGCGGAATGGCCAATGTATATTTAGCTCATGATGATATACTTGGCCGAGATGTAGCGGTAAAAATATTAAGACTCGACTACTCAAATAACGAAGAGTTTATTAAACGTTTCCATCGAGAAGCGCAGTCTGTTACAACGTTGTCGCATCCAAATATTGTGAATATGTATGATGTCGGAGAAGAAGATGGTATATACTATCTTGTCATGGAATATGTACCAGGACAAACATTGAAGCAATACATAATTGAGCGAGGGATGTTACCTATAGGAGAAGCTCTTGATATTATGGAGCAGTTAACATCCGCTATGGCACACGCCCATCATTTTGAAATTGTGCATCGTGATATAAAGCCGCACAATATTTTAATTCGAGCTGATGGAATAATAAAAGTAACAGATTTTGGAATTGCGACAGCTACAAGTGCAACAACAATTACACATACAAATTCAGTGCTCGGTTCAGTCCATTATTTATCACCAGAACAGGCACGTGGCGGAATAGCAAATAAACAATCAGATATCTATTCTCTTGGGATAGTTATGTTTGAATTGTTAACAGGAAGACAACCGTTTTCTGGCGAATCTGCTGTTGCTATAGCTTTAAAACATTTACAAAATGAAATCCCATCACCAAAAAGATGGAATGAAAATATTCCGCAAAGTGTTGAAAATATTATATTAAAAGCAACTGCAAAAGATCCGTTCCATCGATATCAATCTGCCAATGCGATGAAGCGAGATATTGAAACTGCGCTATATCCAGAGAGGATAAATGAGCAACCGTTTTACATACCAGAAGATATGGAAGCGACGAAAGCGATTCCGATTATTCAACAAGAACAATTATTTGAAAATGTAAGTGATGAAACGATTGTTTTAAAAGGGAGTAAGGTGGAAGAACCGATAAGAGCAGAAGCAGCTGAGTTAGATAAGAAGAAAAAACGGAGTAACAAGTGGCTTAAAGTTTTAATTTCAACATTTTTATTTTTAGCAATAGGAATAACATTAGCGCTTACGGTTATTCCAGGATTATTTATTCCGAAAGATGTGAAAGTTCCTGATGTGGCTGGTATGAAATACACGACAGCTGTAAATACATTAGTAGAAAAGGGCTTTGAGGTGACGGAGCCTAATATTGTATATACAGATGATGTTGAAGTTGGGGATGTAATAAAAACGGACCCTGTAGCAGGAAGAGTCGTAAAAGAAAACGCTAAAATTACTATCTATCAATCAGGTGGGAAAAAGAAAAGTAAGATGGCGAATTTCACAGGGCAAAACTTTGAGAGTGTAAAAGCTGAGTTAGAAGAAAAATATAAACAAGTTACAGTAAATTATATTGAAAATGATAAGCCGAAAGGTGAAATTGTAGAGCAAATTCCGACGCCTGATCAAATGGTTATAGAAGCGGAGCAAGAACTGAAAATCTGGGTAAGTAAAGGTCCTTATCAAATTAGACCAGGTGACTTTTCGGGGTGGACTGAAAATAGTGTAACTGGTTATTTGAATGAGAGAAAACTAACGTCAGATATAAAACGAGAGTATTCAGATACAGTCGAAAAAGGACTTGTAATTTCGCAATTTCCAAAACCAGGTACACCATTAAAAGAGGGAGATAAAGTAACTATTATTATCTCTGATGGTCAAAAGCCTAAAGTGACTAAAACGGTAAAATTGGACAATATCTCTATCCCATATGAGCCTGCTGTAACAGGTGAAAAAAAGCCGCAAACAATAGAAATTTATAAAGAAGACATGCAGCAAAAAATGGATAGACCGGTTGAAACGAGAACAATTACTGAATCAGCGACTATTTCTTTAGAATTTGTAATTCAAGAAGGTTCAAAGGGACACTATAAAATTGTACGAGATGGAGTAACGATTATTGATAAAGAAGTACCCTATCCAACTCAATAATAGTGAAAGTCTATTTATTATTATTGCCTGTTATGCTGTCTACAAAGTGGACGGTATAGCAGGCAAAAATATATGATTCAAAAAGCTAGTAAAGTGATGCAGTTGTAAATATTTTTTTGCATTTAATGGGAAATTTAATGTATATTAGCGAAAGTATATATGGTAGGTTTTGAAATCGTTATTTAGAAAATTTAAATCCATTCATTTTTAAATTCAGCATCACCTTATACAAAAAAGGAGAATTCTATGCCAGAAGGAAAAATTATAAAAGCTTTAAGTGGGTTTTATTACGTGCAGCATGAAGAAGGGGTTACGCAATGTCGTGGACGAGGTGTATTTAGAAAAAATAAAATTACACCACTTGTAGGAGACCAAGTTGTTTTTCAGGCAGATAATCCAACTGAAGGTTATGTGCTTGAAGTGTTTGATCGAAAAAATGAACTTGTTAGACCTCCTATTGCTAATGTCGATCAAGCGATCCTTGTGTTCTCTGCAGTAGAACCAGATTTTAATCCTGGACTGTTAGATCGATTTTTAGTGCTGATTGAATATCATAACATTAAGCCAATTATTTGTATTAGCAAGATGGATTTAGTAGATGAAAAGATGAAAGCAACTGTTGAAGCTTATGCGAATGATTATCGTGAGATGGGTTATGATGTTTTATTTACTTCTATTAATACGTCAGAAAGTATTGATATATTAAAACCATACTTAGAAAATTGTGTTTCTGTCGTTGCGGGTCAATCTGGTGTGGGGAAATCTTCAATGCTTAATGTGCTACGTCCAGAATTAGAGCTGAAAACAAATGATATTTCCTCCCATTTAGGACGCGGGAAGCATACGACAAGACACGTAGAATTAATTGCAATTGGGAGTGGACTAGTAGCAGATACACCGGGGTTTAGTTCACTAGATTTCATTGATATAGAAGTAGAAGATCTTACATATTGTTTTCCAGAGTTGAAAGAAGCGAGCCAATACTGTAAATTTAGAGGGTGTACACATCTTTCTGAACCGAAATGTGCGGTGAAAGCTGCGGTTGAAGAAGGGAAGATTACAGAATATCGCTATAAGAACTATAAACAATTCGTAGAAGAAATTAGAGAGAGAAAGCCGAGGTATTAGTTATGATTAAAATTGCACCATCGATTTTATCAGCAGATTTTTCAAAATTAGGGGAAGAGATTAAAGATGTAGAAAAGGGCGGAGCGGATTACATTCACGTTGACGTAATGGATGGACATTTCGTACCAAATATTACGATTGGACCGTTAATTGTAGAAGCAATCCGTCCGATTACATCATTACCATTAGATGTACATTTAATGATTGAAAATCCTGATAACTATATCCCGACTTTCGCACAAGCGGGAGCGGATATTATTACTGTTCACGTAGAGGCGTGTCCACATCTACATCGTACAATTCAGTTAATTAAATCTCATGGTATTAAAGCGGGCGTTGTATTAAATCCACATACGCCAGTTTCAGTAATTGAGCATGTATTAGAAGATATAGATATGGTATTACTTATGACAGTAAACCCTGGATTTGGTGGACAGAAGTTTATCCATTCTGTATTACCGAAAATTAAACAAGTTGCAGACATGGTGAAAGAGCGCAATCTAGAAGTAGAAATTGAAGTTGATGGTGGTGTAAATGCTGAAACAGCAAGACTTTGTGTGGAAGCAGGAGCAAATGTACTTGTAGCTGGGTCAGCAGTATACAATCAAAAAGACCGCGGTGAAGCAATTCGCGTAATTCGTGGGTAGTGATGAACTTTTATCCTAGTAAGGTATTTATAGGATAGGGTAAAAATATGTAAAAAGGCAATCTACCGAATGGCAGATTGCCTTTTTACAATGGAAGGGGAAGAAAAAATGATTATTCATATTTTGGCAGGAGGACCTTCGGAATATTGCGCAGATTTTGCTCGATATGAGAATGAGGAAGTAGTGTGGGCAGCGGTTGATAGGGGAGTATACCGTCTATTAAAGAAAGGGATTACACCGGCTGTTGCGTTTGGAGATTACGATTCAGTTACTGAAGAAGAATTAGCATGGATGGGACAGCAAACGAACGAATTACATATTGTTCCGCGAGAAAAAGATCAAACGGATTTAGAAATTGCAATTAACTGGGCATTAGGACAGAAGCCGGCACTAATTCGTATTTTTGGTGCTACCGGTGGAAGGCTTGATCACGGTTTGGCAAATATACAGATGCTTTTAAAAGGGTTAGAAGTAGAGATAGAAATGTGTATTGTGGACAATAAAAATGAAATAACAGTTAAAAAAGTGGGTACACATATAATTGAAGAAAATAAAAACTTTCCTTATGTATCTTTTGTACCAGTTACTGAAATAGTGGAAGGGATTACATTGTTTGGTTTTAAGTACCCGCTTACTAATAAAACAATAGAGTGGGGATCAACACTTTGTATTAGTAACGAACTCGTTGAGGAAAAAGGTACTTTTTCATTTACTTCTGGCATATTAATGTTGATAAGAAGCACTGATTGAAGAAACAATTTTGCTCCTTACATCATATAGTGACCAAGTGGAGTAATGGGGATTAGGAGGGAAACCATGAGATTTTATACAATTAAGTTACCTAAATTTCTTGGTGGAATTGTTCGTGCAATGTTAAATACCTTCAAAAAAGATTAAAAAAAGCACCTATCACCGGTGCTTTTTCCATTGTTATAGTAAAAAAAGAGCCTATCGGCTCTTTTTTTTATTATTAAACACGTTCGATTTTGCCAGATTTTAATGCTCTAGCAGAAACGTAAACACGTTGAACTTTTCCGTCGATGCGTACGCGAACTTTTTGAAGGTTAGCGCCCCACTTACGTTTTGTAGCGTTCATTGCGTGAGAACGAGAGTTACCAGAACGAGCTTTTCTTCCAGTAATAGCACAAACACGAGCCATTTATATTTCCCTCCCTTGATACCTTACCATACGTAATTTTTCAATGTTAGTCTTTTATGCGATGCTAAAAACACTACTATAATTTAACACAACTAAAAAGAGAATGCAACACCGTAGAAAAAAGAAATCAAGAAAATTTACTTGACACTATATGTCAATGAAGAAAAGTTGAAATCCATAAAAATTGCTTGACATATTATAGTGGTACATGTTGTATAATAACAATGGACTATTTTGCTCATCATAAAAAAGTGTAATTTAAAACATAAAATATGAGAGTGAAAAGAAAGAACGATGGAATTTTCTTTGAAAAGATTATATGATAGTAACTAAAGTAGTCTAGCTCACTTTCACCATTTATGAAGGGGGAAACGAGATGTCAATTGAAATTAAAACGAAGTACGGTCAAATTGATATTAGTACAGATGTAATTGCAACAATTGCTGGAGGTGCCGCGGTAGATTGCTACGGTATCGTAGGTATGGCATCAAAAAATCAGTTAAAAGATGGATTAACAGACATTTTACGAAAAGAAAACTTCACTAGAGGTGTTATTGTTCGTAAAGATGAAGATGAAGTACATATTGATATGTATATTATTGTGAGCTATGGTACGAAAATTTCAGAAGTGGCACATAATGTGCAGACGAAAGTGAAATATACATTAGATCAAACTGTAGGACTAGCAGTAGATTCTGTAAACATCTACGTACAAGGAGTTAAAGTAATAAACTTGTAATGTGCATTAAGGAGGAAAATCTGTGTCAATTCAAAAAATTGATGGAAAACGTTTATCACAAATGATCATGCAAGGAGCGAATAATTTAACAAATAATGTTCAGCTTGTTGATGCATTAAACGTATTTCCAGTTCCAGATGGCGATACCGGTACAAACATGAACTTATCTATGACTTCAGGTGCGCGTGAAGTGAAAGCAAATCCTTCACAGCATGCTGGTAAAGTCGGCGTAAGTTTAGCCAAAGGATTATTAATGGGAGCTCGTGGTAACTCTGGAGTTATTTTATCTCAGTTGTTCCGTGGTTTCTCTAAATCCATTGAACAAAAAGAAGAATTAACAACAGTTGATTTTGCTGCAGCACTAGAAGCTGGAGTAGAGGCGGCTTATAAAGCGGTTATGAAACCGATTGAAGGAACGATTTTAACGGTTGCAAGAGAAACGGGTAAATATGCAGTAACAGTTGCGAAAAAACAGCGCGACTTTGTTTTGTTTATGGAAGACGTTGTGAAAGAAGCAAACGCATCGTTAAATCGTACGCCAGATTTATTACCTGTATTAAAACAAGTTGGCGTTGTAGATAGCGGTGGTAAAGGTCTTGTAGTGGTATACGAAGGATTTTTAGCTGACTTAAAAGGAGAAACGATTTCTTCTGATGCACCGACGCAACCATCTATGAATGAAATGGTACGCGCAGAACATCACCGTAGTGTACAAAGCCAATTGAGTACAGAAGATATTAAGTATGGATATTGTACGGAGTTCATGGTGAAATTAGAGGCTGAAAAGGTGAAAGAGCATAATTTCTCTGAACAAAAATTCCGTGAAGATATTAGTGTATATGGTGATTCTCTACTAGTTGTGTCTGATGATGAAATTGTAAAAGTTCATATCCATGCAGAACATCCTGGAGACGCTATGAACTACGGGCAAAAATACGGTAGTTTAATTAAGATTAAAGTAGAAAATATGCGTGAACAGCATACTGCTTTGTTAGATGAACCTACTATGGTTCCTGAGCAACCAGCTCAATCGAAGGAAAAACAACCATATGGTATCGTAACTGTAGCTATGGGTTCTGGTATTAAAACTTTATTTGAGAGCATCGGCGCAACGAAAGTTATCGAAGGTGGTCAAACGATGAATCCAAGTACGGAGGATATCGTGAAGGCAATTGAAGAAGCAAATGCTGAAAAAATCATTATTTTACCGAATAACGGAAATATTGTAATGGCAGCAGAACAAGCGGCATCAGTTGTAGATCAAGAAGTTATTGTTGTTCGTTCGAAAACAGTTCCTCAAGGTATGGCAGCGATGTTAGCATTTAACCCAGTTGGAACGTTAGAAGAGAATGAAGAAAACATGCAGGAAGCTTTATCTCATGTGAAAACAGGTCAAATTACGTATGCTGTACGTGATACGGAAATTGATGGTGTAGCAATTCAAAAAGATGATTTCATGTGTATTGCAGATGGGAAAATTGTATCTACAAATGCTGAAAAAGTAGGAGCTGCGAAGCAATTACTAGAAGCGCTTATTGATGAAGATTCTGAAATCGTAACGATTCTACAAGGGGAAGATGCAACTGACGAAGAAGTAGCGGAGTTAGTTGAATTTGTAGAAGAGAAATTTGAAGATGCAGAAGTAGAAGTACATGCTGGAAACCAACCAGTGTATTCTTTCATCTTCTCTGTAGAATAAGATAAGATTCGTTTTGGAAATAAATGGATTACTTACTTGCTAATGGATAAGAAGTAGTAATATGAAGTTTATTACTAGTTTTTATTCAAAAGGCTAGCATATTGAAGAGAGAAAAGAGCCTTGCTGCTAATAGTGAGGCTCTTTTTTTACTTGTTTTATATAAGGGATTTGAGTAGTTTCTCTTAGAATGCCTATGATAGAATATATAAGGTGAAAGAGAGCGATTACAGATGCTAATTGGTACTCAAATAAAATGCAATAAAGAAAATAATGTGACGGGGTGTGAGAATCTTGAATGATGTTGTACAAGTTCCTGTTACGGATGTAAAGGGGATCGGAGGAGAAACATCTGAGTTACTACATGAGATGGGTATTTATACAGTTTCTCATCTATTAGAACATTTTCCGTACCGTTATGAAGATTATGCGATGAAAGATCTTGCTGAAGTAAAGCATGATGAACGTGTAACGGTTGAAGGGAAGGTTCATAGTGCTCCTTTGCTGCAATATTATGGTAAGAAGAAATCGCGTTTAACAGTTCGTGTTCTCGTCGGTCGTTATTTAATTACGGCGGTATGTTTTAATAGGCCTTACTATAAGCAAAAATTAAAGTTAGATGAAACGATAACGATTACTGGTAAATGGGATCAACATCGTCAAACAATTGCTGTATCAGAACTTCATTTTGGACCGGTTGTACGTCAACAAGAAGTGGAACCTGTTTATTCAGTAAAGGGGAAACTTACAGTAAAACAGATGCGTCGTTTTATTGCTCAAGCGTTAAAGGAATATGGAGATTCTATAGTCGAAGTGTTACCGGATGGTTTGTTAGGGCGATATAAATTATTACCAAGATATGAAGCGCTCAGGGCATTGCATTTTCCGGTAGGACAGGAAGATTTGAAGCAAGCGCGTCGCCGTTTTGTATATGAAGAATTTTTCTTATTTCAGCTGAAAATGCAAACGCTCCGGAAAATGGAGAGGGAAAATTCAAAAGGGACGAAGAAAGAGATTCCGTCAGTAGAATTACAAGAATTTATCGATGCACTGCCGTTTCCATTAACGGGTGCGCAGCGCCGAGTTGTAGATGAAATTTTGAAAGATATGACATCTCCTTATCGGATGAACCGACTATTGCAAGGTGACGTTGGTTCTGGGAAAACAGTTGTTGCTGCGATTGGCCTTTATGCATCGAAATTAGCTCATTATCAAGGTGCTTTAATGGTTCCTACAGAAATTTTAGCTGAGCAACATTATCAGTCGCTTGCTGAAACGTTTTCGCATTTTGGTATGAAGGTGGAACTGTTAACAAGTTCTGTTAAAGGGGCGAGACGTCGAGAAATTTTAGCGAAGTTAGAACAAGGAGAAATAGATATTCTTGTTGGAACGCATGCCTTAATTCAAGATGAAGTTATATTTCATAGGTTGGGTCTCGTTATTACAGATGAACAGCATCGATTTGGTGTAGCGCAGCGCCGAGTTTTACGGGAGAAAGGTGAAAGTCCAGATGTATTATTTATGACAGCGACACCAATTCCGCGTACGCTTGCAATTACTGCATTTGGAGAGATGGATGTTTCGATAATCGATGAGATGCCAGCAGGTAGAAAGGTGATTGAAACATACTGGGCAAAACATGATATGTTAGATCGCGTTCTCGGTTTCGTTGAAAAGGAGATAAAAAAAGGAAGACAGGCATACGTTATTTGTCCTCTAATTGAAGAATCTGAGAAACTTGATGTGCAAAATGCTATCGACTTACATAGTATGCTGACGCATCATTACCAAGGGAAATGCCAAGTTGGATTGATGCATGGGAGATTATCGTCTCAGGAAAAAGAAGAGATAATGGGACAGTTTAGTGAAAATAAAGTACAAATTCTTGTATCGACAACAGTTGTTGAAGTAGGTGTGAACGTACCGAATGCGACTGTAATGGTTATTTATGATGCAGAACGTTTCGGTTTATCGCAGCTTCATCAGCTTAGAGGGCGTGTCGGCCGTGGGAGTGAACAATCATATTGTTTATTAATAGCAGACCCTAAATCAGAAACAGGGAAAGAAAGAATGCGCATAATGACTGAAACAAATGATGGATTTGTATTGTCAGAAAAAGATTTAGAATTACGAGGTCCTGGAGATTTCTTTGGGAGTAAGCAAAGTGGCTTACCAGAATTTAAGGTTGCTGACATGGTACATGATTATCGAGCGTTAGAAACAGCAAGGCAAGATGCGGCGATACTAGTAGATTCAGAAGCGTTTTGGCACAATGATCAGTACGCTGCCTTGCGTACGTATCTTGATGGCACAGGTGTGTTCCAAGGAGAGAAGCTCGATTAAAGGGAGTCAACAAAAGTTTTTGTTGCATTCTACTTTTAATGATTATATACTACTGTTAGTACCTAGTCATAAAAAATGGATGGTGCGGTATGAAGAAAAGAAGAAGTAAAAAAGAAAGACAAGAATTATTACAACAAACAATCGAATCAAATCCTTTTATTACGGATGAAGATTTAGCGGAAAAATTTCAAGTGAGTATACAAACGGTACGACTTGATCGTATGGAATTGTCTATTCCTGAATTAAGAGAGAGAATTAAACATGTAGCTACAAAGCAACATGAAGAAGATGTGAAATCTTTACCGTTAGAAGAGGTTGTCGGAGAAATTATTGATATTGAATTAGATAGACATGCAATCTCTATCTTTGAAGTAAAGGTAGAACATGTATTTAAAAGAAATCAAATTGCCCGTGGGCATCATCTGTTTGCGCAAGCAAACTCACTAGCTGTTGCGGTTATTGATGAAGAATTAGCTTTAACTGCAAAGTCTACCATTCGATACATTCGCCCTGTAAAATTAGGAGAGCGTGTTGTTGCAAAAGCGCGTGTTGAAGACGTAGAGAATGATAAGGGACGGACGGTTGTCAAAGTGCGTAGCTTCGTTGGAGAAGAACTTGTTTTTACAGGCACTTTTGAAATGTATCGATCTAGTAATTATAGTGAGGAAGGTAACAACTTATGAAAATCGCAATAGATGCAATGGGCGGAGATCACGCTCCAAAGGCTGTAGTATTAGGGGCAATGAAAGCTATTAAGGAATATTCTGATTTACATATTACGTTAGTAGGGAAAGAAGAGGAAATTCGTCAATACTTAACGAGTGATGAACGAATTACTATTCTTCATACAGACGAAAAAATAGAATCAACGGAGGAACCAGTAAGAGCGGTTCGTCGAAAAAAACAAGCTTCAATGGTGCTTGCGGCACAACAAGTAAAGGATGGAGAAGCAGACGCTTGTATATCCGCAGGTAGTACAGGAGCTTTAATGGCAGCTGGATTATTTGTAGTCGGTCGTATGGAAGGAATTGAGCGACCAGCTTTATCGCCTACAATGCCAACTGTAGATGGAAAAGGTTTTGTTATGTTAGATGTTGGAGCAAATGTTGATGCAAAACCAATTCATTTATATCAATATGCAGTAATGGGATCTGTTTATGCTGAGAAGGTAAGAGGAATTGAAAATCCTCGTGTTGGACTATTAAACGTTGGAACAGAGGATGGAAAAGGAAACGAGCTTTCAAAGCAAGTATTTGCAATGCTTAAGGATGCGCCAATTAATTTCGTTGGGAACGTTGAATCGAGAGATTTATTGCAAGGTGTAGCAGATGTTGTTGTATGTGATGGTTTTACAGGGAATGTAGCGTTGAAATCATTAGAAGGAACAGCACTTGCGCTATTCTCTATGTTGAAAGAACAACTAATGAGTTCGTTTACGAGCAAATTAGCAGCGGCGGTATTAAAGCCAAAACTTATGGTATTAAAAGATAAAATGGATTATTCGGAGTATGGGGGAGCTGCATTATTTGGATTGAAAGCACCTGTCATTAAGGCTCACGGTTCTTCTAATGACCAGTCGATATTTAGTGCGATTCGTCAAACGAGAGAAATGGTAGCGAAAGAAGTAATTCCTACGATTTCAAGCGTAATGGAGAAAGAGTCACTCCAATAAGAGGAGGATTTGAAATGGGAAAAATAGCATTTCTTTTTCCGGGCCAAGGTTCACAGGCAGTTGGAATGGGTAAACAATTAGCAGAGAATAATAAAGAGGTTGCAAAAGTGTTTGTAAAAGCAGATGAGGTGTTGGAAGATTCACTTTCAGAAGTGATTTTTGAAGGACCGCAGGAAAAGCTTACATTAACAACAAATGCGCAGCCTGCATTATTAACAACGAGCTTTGCTATTTTGACAGCTTTGAAAGAGTATGACATTACACCTGACTTTGTCGCTGGTCATAGTTTAGGTGAATATAGTGCTCTTGTAGCAGCTGGTGCATTAACTTTTGAAGATGCTGTATATGCTGTAAGGAAACGTGGCGAATATATGGAAGAAGCTGTTCCGGGCGGGGAAGGCGCAATGGCAGCTATATTAGGTGCTGACCCACATATGCTGAAACAAGTTACAGAAGAAGTAACAAGTGAAGGATATGCAGTGCAAATCGCTAATATGAATAGTACGAAGCAAATTGTGATTTCTGGAACGAAGCAAGGCGTAGAGGTTGCTTCTCAAAGAGCGAAAGAAAATGGTGCAAAGAGAGCGATTCCACTAAAAGTAAGTGGGCCATTCCATTCTTCACTTATGAAGCCGGCAGCTGAGAAGTTCCAAAGTGTTTTAAATGAAATTACAATTCATGACACGAATATTCCTGTTATTGCAAATGTTACGGCGGAAGTTATTACACGTGGTGCAGACATTCAAGAAAAGTTAATCGAACAGCTTTATTCGCCTGTATTATGGTACCCGTCTATTGAATATATGGTGAACCAGGGAGTAGATACATTTATTGAAGTTGGACCTGGAAAAGTACTTGCTGGACTTATGAAGTCAATTGATTCATCAGTAAAAGCATATGCGATATACGATGAAGAGACATTAAAAGATACCATTTCAAATTTGAGAGGAGAAAACTGATGTTAAAAGGGAAGGTAGCATTAGTAACTGGCGCTTCACGTGGAATTGGTCGCGCGATTGCGATCGATTTAGCGAAACAAGGGGCAAATGTAGTAGTAAATTATGCTGGTAATGAACAAAAAGCAAATGAAGTAGTAGATGAAATTAAAAAATTAGGTTCTGATGCAATTGCGGTAAGAGCAGATGTTGCAAATGCTGATGATGTTACAAATATGGTGAAACAAACAGTAGATACATTTGGACAAGTTGATATTCTTGTAAATAATGCTGGTGTAACGAAAGATAATTTATTAATGCGTATGAAAGAAGAAGAATGGGATACAGTTATTAATACAAACTTAAAAGGTGTATTCTTATGTACAAAAGCAGTATCTCGTTATATGATGCGTCAACGTCACGGTAGAATTATAAACATCGCTTCGGTTGTTGGTGTTATAGGAAACCCAGGACAAGCTAACTATGTTGCTGCTAAAGCGGGTGTTATTGGATTAACAAAAACATCTGCAAAAGAGTTAGCAAGTCGAAATATTACAGTGAATGCAATTGCGCCGGGCTTTATTGCGACTGATATGACGGATGTACTAGATGAGAATATTAAAGCCGAAATGTTAAAAGTTATTCCAGCTGCTCAATTTGGTGAAGCGAAAGATATCGCGAATGCTGTAACGTTTTTTGCTTCTGATCAAAGCAAATATGTTACAGGTCAAACGTTAAATGTTGATGGCGGTATGGTAATGTAATAAAAGAATCGATTTCACCTAGTTTTTTTGGTCAATATTTAATATAATATTTGAGGGGAGGTGAATGGAATGGCAGATGTTTTAGAGCGCGTAACAAAAATCATCGTTGATCGTTTAGGAGTAGAAGAGACTGAGGTAGTACCAGCTGCAAGCTTCAAGGAAGATTTAGGAGCAGACTCCCTAGATGTAGTAGAACTTGTAATGCAATTAGAAGATGAATTCGAAATGGAAATTTCTGATGAAGATGCTGAAAAGATTGCTACTGTTGGCGATGCTGTGACTTACATAGAGAGTCATCTATAATGCTTAAGTGAAGTCCCGTTTTTTAGCGGGGCTTTCTGGCTTATATCTGGAGGGACCTATGCCGTACCGAAAATATAGAGAAAAAAAATACGAAACAAAATATCGTGAAGCATTTAAAGTGTTTCAAGAAAAGATAGGTATTACGTTTACAGATGAAAAATTATTGATTCAAGCATTTACGCATTCATCGTATGTGAATGAGCATCGAAAAAAACCGCATGAAGATAATGAGCGTCTTGAATTTCTTGGAGATGCAGTATTGGAACTGACTGTATCGCAGTATCTGTTTCAAAAATATCCGACAATGAGCGAAGGAGAGTTAACAAAACTACGTGCAGCTATTGTATGTGAGCCATCTCTTGTTCGTTTTGCGAACGAATTGTCATTTGGTAGCCTTGTTTTATTAGGAAAAGGTGAAGAAATGACAGGTGGACGTGAACGACCAGCTTTATTAGCGGATGTCTTTGAAGCGTTTATTGGTGCCCTTTATCTTGATCAAGGGCTAGAAACAGTTTGGGAATTCTTAAAAGAAATTGTATATCCGAAAATTAATGAGGGTGCTTTTTCTCATGTGATGGATTATAAGAGTCAGTTGCAAGAATTGATTCAGCGTGATGGCAGTGGCAATGTTGAGTATCAAATTTTGCAAGAAAAAGGACCAGCTCACAATCGAGAATTTGTGTCACGTGTTACGTTAAATAACGTAGCTTTAGGTCTTGGTAGTGGTAAGTCGAAAAAAGAAGCAGAGCAACAAGCTGCTGCAGAAGCATTGAAAAAATTAAAAGAACAACTATAAGGAATCCCCCTTTGAATGAGGGGGATTCCTTGTGCATAGAATGAAACTTTCTTTTTGTTTATAATGAAAAAGAAGGTAAATCCGTATAATACTTGTTTTTGTATAGAGAACATTTATAACGACGGAGAATAGGAGGAAGGCCTTTCGTGTTTTTAAAAAGATTAGAAATAGCAGGGTTTAAGTCTTTTGCTGAGCGTGTATCTGTTGATTTTGTCCCAGGTGTAACTTCTGTAGTAGGACCTAATGGAAGCGGGAAAAGTAATATTACTGATGCAATTCGCTGGGTACTTGGTGAACAATCTGCAAAATCATTACGTGGTGCAAAGATGGAGGATATTATTTTTGCAGGCAGTGATACGAGGAGAGCGGTTAATGTTGCTGAAGTAACAATAACTTTAAATAATGAAGATCAACGTTTACCAATTGAATACAATGAGGTGTGTGTAACACGTCGTGTATCTCGTTCAGGTGATAGTGATTTTTATATTAATAAACAATCATGTAGATTGAAAGATATTATCGATTTATTTATGGACTCTGGTATGGGAAGAGAAGCTTTTTCAATTATTAGCCAGGGGAAAGTGGAAGAGATTTTAAGTAGTAAGTCAGAAGAGCGTCGAGGTGTATTTGAAGAAGCGGCAGGCGTACTAAAATACAAACTTCGCAAAAAGAAAGCTGAAGGGAAATTAGCAGAAACACAAGAAAACTTAAATCGTGTACAAGATATAATTCATGAATTAAGTAGTCAAGTAGAACCTTTAGAAAGACAAGCTTCTATTGCGAAAGATTATCTTGAGAATAAAGAAGAATTAGAGAAAGTAGAAGCTGCGCTTATTGTCCATGAAATTGAAGAATTGCACGAGAAATGGGAAGCGCTTCGAAATCAGTTTGGGCATAATAAAAACGAAGAAGCTAAAATGTCAACGAATTTACAAAAAAGTGAAGAAGAGCTTGAGGAATTACGAGGACAATTACAAGCGGTAGATGAGTCTGTAGACTCGTTGCAAGAAGTACTTCTTCTTTCTAGTAAAGAGCTAGAAAAACTTGAAGGGCAGCGCGAGTTGTTAAAAGAGAGAAAGCAAAATGCTACGACGCATTGTGCGCAACTTGAGCAGTTAATTGTTGAATTAACAGAGAAAGCTAAAAGTTACGATGGTGAGATTGAGTCAAGTACAGAAGCTTTAATGCAATTTGTGAATGAAGTAAAAGAGTTGGAGCAAAAATTGCATGATAATGAGCAACTGCTTGCTACTTTTGCTGACAATTTAGAGGAACAGATTGAGAATTTAAAAGGTGACTATATTGAGCTTTTAAATCAACAAGCTAGTCATCGTAATGAATTATCTATGATTGAAGAACAATCTAAACAGCAAACGTCTAAAAACGAGCGTCTAGATGAAGAGAATGCGAAATATGTAGAAATGCGTATGGAAATTACAGCGAAAAAGACGAAACTTGTAGAAAGTTACGAACAAGCGAAAGAAAAAGTAGCTGGCATTCTCTCAAACATACAGAAGACAGAGGCGGCGCTTGGGAAATGTAAGACGCAGTATAGTGAAAATGAAACAAAACTGTATCAAGCATATCAATTTGTGCAACAGGCACGTTCTCGAAAAGAAATGCTTGAAGAGATGCAAGAAGATTATTCTGGATTCTATCAAGGTGTACGTGAAGTATTGAAAGCTAGAGAAAATAGGTTGCAAGGTATCGAGGGTGCTGTTGCGGAACTGTTAACGGTACCGAAAGAATACGAAGTTGCAATGGAAATTGCTCTAGGTGCAGCGATGCAGCATATTGTTGTACAAACAGAGGAGCATGCTCGTAATGCGATAGCATTTTTAAAGCAAAATAAACATGGACGTGCAACGTTTTTACCGCAAGCTGTTATTAAAAGCAGGTCTTTATCATTTGAGCAATTACGCATTGCAAATCAACACCCATCGTTTGTAGGTGTGGCGGCAGAACTTGTGCAGTACAACAATAAATATGAAAATGTAGTTTCAAATTTATTAGGTACGGTTATTGTTGCGAAAGATTTACGCGGAGCAAATGAGTTGGCGAAACAACTGCAATACCGTTATCGCATTGTAACAATCGAAGGTGATGTAGTGAATCCTGGCGGTTCTATGACTGGTGGGGCGGTAAAGCAAGCGAAATCTTCTTTATTAGGACGCCAACGTGAACTGGAAGAGTGGACTCGCAAGTTAACTGATATGGAAGAAAAAACAATGAAGTTAGAAAACTTTGTTAAAGCAGTAAAACAAGAGATTCAAGAAAAAGAAGTGAAAATACGCGAACTAAGGCAAACTGTAGAAGTAGATCGTGTAGATGAGCAGAAATTAAGAGAAGAGATTAATCGTCTAGAATTAGAAGAACATCGTATTAATGATCGATTGTCTATTTATGATTTAGAGATTGAAGGGTTTTTACAAGATCGAGTAAAAATGCAAGGGCGTAAAGAGGAGTTAGAAGGGATTTTAACGAATCTTCAAGCTGATATCACTAAGTTAGATAGTAAAATTGTAGCTTTAACAAAACAAAAAAGTGAGCAACATTCTTCGAAAGAAAAAGTTCAAAAAGAAATGACGGAGTTAAAAGTGCTGGTAGCTGAAAAGCAACAACGCTTATTTAATCAAAAAGAAAAAGTTGAACGATTGACGAAGGAAAAAGAAGAAACGGATGCGACACTTGTAAAAACGAAAGAGGATTTAGCGTTCTTAAAACAAGAAATGACATCTAATTCAAGTGGTGAAGAGCAAATTACGAATATGATTGAGAAGAAAGCATATGATCGTAATCAAACTTCAGAATTAATTCGCTCTCGTCGTGAACAACGTGTATCGTTGCAAGAGAGGGTAGAACATTTAGAGCGCAATTTGAAAGAAACGACAGGTAAACATAAATATATTCTTGAAATGTTGAAAGATCAAGAAGTGAGAATAAATCGACTTGATGTAGAGTTGGAAAATAGATTACAACATTTACGTGAAACATATACGATTTCATTTGAAGCGGCAAAACTAAAATATACAATGACAATGCCTGCAGAAGATGCGCGTAAGAAAGTAAAATTAATCAAATTATCTATAGAAGAGTTAGGTACAGTGAACCTAGGGGCAATTGATGAATATGAACGTGTAGCGGAGCGTCATACATTCTTACTAGAGCAGAGAGACGACCTAGAAGAAGCGAAAGCGACATTGCACCAGCTTATTACCGAAATGGATGAAGAAATGAAAAAACGCTTTTCTACTACGTTTGAAGGTATTAGAATGGAGTTTCAATCGGTATTCTCTGAATTATTTGGAGGCGGTAGAGCGGATTTAGTAATGACTAATCCAGAGGATTTACTGAATACGGGTATTGATATTGTAGCACAACCGCCAGGGAAGAAACTGCAGAACTTAGGTTTACTTTCAGGTGGAGAGCGTGCTTTAACAGCAATTGCGCTTTTATTTGGTATTTTAAAAGTACGCCCAGTACCATTCTGTGTACTAGATGAGGTAGAGGCAGCCCTTGATGAGGCGAATGTAGCTCGTTTTGCACAGTATTTAAAGAAATTCAGTAATGAGACGCAGTTTATTGTAATTACACATAGAAAAGGTACAATGGAAGAGTCTGATGTGTTGTACGGTGTAACAATGCAAGAATCAGGGGTATCTAAACTTGTTTCGGTTCGTTTAGACGCCGGAGAAGAACTTATTGCAAGTGAATAGGAAGGATGGGAAAGTATGAGTTTTTTTAAAAAACTAAAAGAAAAAATTTCAAAACAAACGGATACAGTTACAGAGAAATTTAAACAAGGATTAGAAAAAACGAGAAATTCATTTGCGGATAAAGTGAATGATTTAGTGTATCGTTACCGTAAAGTGGACGAAGATTTTTTCGAAGAGTTAGAAGAGATCTTAATCGGTGCAGACGTTGGCGTTGCGACGGTAATGGAATTAATTGACCAATTGAAAGAAGAAGTACAACGTCGTAACATTCAAGATCCAAAAGAAGTACAAGCTGTTATTTCAGAAAAACTAGTAGGAATTTACAAAGGCGACAGCGATTTTAGTAACGAAATTAATATGCAAGAGGACCAATTAACGGTTGTTTTATTTGTTGGTGTTAATGGTGTAGGAAAAACGACGACAATTGGTAAACTGGCGCATAAGTTTAAATCAGAAGGTAAGTCAGTCCTATTAGCGGCAGGAGACACATTCCGTGCTGGAGCGATTGAACAATTAGAAGTATGGGGCGATCGCGTTGGTGTAGAAGTGATTAAACAAGGATCTGGATCTGATCCAGCGGCGGTTATGTATGACGCTGTACAAGCTGCGAAAGCACGTAAGGTAGATGTATTACTATGTGACACAGCAGGACGCTTGCAAAATAAAGTAAATTTAATGAAAGAATTAGAGAAGGTGAAGCGTGTAATTGAGCGTGAAGTACCAGGTGCTCCTCATGAAGTATTACTTGTTATTGATGCAACAACAGGACAAAACGGTTTAAGCCAAGCGAAAACATTCCGTGAAGCAACGAATGTAACTGGTATTGTTTTAACGAAGTTAGATGGAACTGCTAAAGGTGGTATTGTATTAGCGATTCGTAACGAAATGGATGTACCAGTAAAGTTTGTTGGATTAGGAGAGCAAATGGATGACTTGCAACAGTTTGATCCAGAACAATATGTGTATGGTTTATTTGCGAACTTAGTAGAAACAGAAGAAGTATAAGTGAAAGGAGCGGTATTTCCGCTTCTTTTTCTATAAAAAACATATGATGTTAAGAAAAAAACTTGACACTCTTTTGGACTACATGTAAACTAATTCATGTAAAGGGAAATCACTTAACAAAGGATGATCCAACATGCTCGAAAAAACAACGAGAATGAACTATTTATTTGATTTTTATCAATCGTTGTTAACGCAAAAACAAAGAAGTTATATGTCGCTTTATTATCTAGATGATTTATCTCTTGGTGAAATTGCGGAAGAATTTGATGTAAGTCGCCAAGCCGTGTATGATAACATTAAACGGACTGAAGCGATGCTTGAAGAATATGAAGAAAAATTAGTATTACTTCAAAAGTTTCAAGAGCGACAGCGACTTGTTGCAAAGCTAAAACAGCTAATCAGCGAAGAAGAGCATGTGAATGAAGAAATGAAACAAGTTGTTGAAGCTATCGAAAAATTAGATTAGGAGGGCGGCAATATGGCATTTGAAGGATTAGCCGACCGACTTCAACAGACAATGCAAAAAATCCGCGGCAAAGGAAAAGTTTCTGAAGCCGATGTGAAAGAAATGATGAGAGAAGTTCGTCTAGCTCTTTTAGAAGCAGATGTTAACTTTAAAGTAGTAAAAGATTTTGTGAAGCGTGTGTCTGAACGTGCTGTCGGACAAGATGTAATGAAAAGTTTGACACCTGGACAACAAGTAATTAAAGTTGTACAGGAAGAACTTACAGAACTTATGGGCGGAGAGCAAAGCAAAATTGCTGTTGCTAATAAGCCACCGACTGTTATTATGATGGTTGGTCTGCAAGGTGCGGGTAAAACAACGACGACAGGTAAGCTTGCGAATTTGCTTCGTAAAAAGCATAACCGTAAACCGATGCTTGTTGCAGCGGATATTTACCGTCCAGCAGCGATTAAACAGCTTGAAACATTAGGGAAGCAATTGGACATGCCTGTATTCTCTTTAGGAGATCAAGTAAGTCCTGTTGAAATTGCGAAACAAGCGATTGCAAAAGCAAAAGAAGATCATCACGATTATGTTTTAATCGATACAGCGGGTCGCCTGCATATTGATGAAGAACTAATGGATGAATTAGCGAAAGTTAAAGAAGTTGCGAAACCGGATGAAATTTTCCTTGTTGTCGATGCGATGACGGGACAAGACGCGGTAAATGTTGCGCAAAGTTTCCATGAACAGTTAGGTTTAACAGGTGTTGTATTAACGAAATTAGATGGTGATACGCGCGGTGGTGCTGCATTATCTATTAAGGCTGTAACAAACACGCCGATTAAATTTGCTGGTATGGGTGAAAAACTAGATGCAATTGAAGCGTTCCATCCAGAGCGTATGGCATCCCGTATTTTAGGGATGGGCGATGTCTTAACATTGATTGAAAAAGCGCAAGCTACAGTTGATGAAGAGAAAGCGAAAGAACTTGAGCAAAAAATGCGTACGCTTTCGTTTACGCTTGACGATTTCCTAGAACAACTTGGACAAGTGCGTCAACTTGGGCCGCTTGATGAATTGTTAGGAATGCTTCCTGGTGCAAATAAAATTAAAGGGCTGAAAAATGCACAAGTTGATGAAAAACAAATTGGGCATATTGAGGCAATTATTCGTTCTATGACTAAATTAGAACGAGAACAACCGGAAATAATCAATGCTAGTCGCAAAAAGCGCATTGCCAAAGGTAGCGGTACAACTGTACAAGAAATCAATCGTCTAATTAAACAATTCGATGACATGAAAAAAATGATGAAGACGATGACGGGAATGCAAAAAGGTAAGAAAAAAGGACTAGGTGGATTGAAGTTTCCATTCATGTAAGGAAAAAAAGATGGCTCTGTTAAGAAAAAATACTTTACAAAGCAATAGTCTTTTTGCTAATATAATTATCTGTGTGAAATAAATTCGGAGGTGCTTTATAAATGGCAGTTAAAATTCGTTTAAAACGTATGGGAGCTAAAAAAACTCCTTTCTATCGTGTAGTTGTTGCAGATTCTCGTTCTCCTCGTGACGGACGTTTCATTGAGGAAATCGGAACTTACAATCCAGTTGCTCAACCAGCTGAAGTTAAGATCAACGAAGAAGCAGCATTAAAATGGTTAGGAAATGGTGCTAAACCATCTGATACAGTTCGTAACTTATTCTCTAACCAAGGTATCATGGAGAAATTCCACTTATCTAAACAAGGTAAGTAATTGAGGCAATGACTATGAAGAAGTTAGTCGAGACGATTGTCAAGCCTCTTGTCGATTATCCTGAAGATGTAAAAGTTACACAGGAACTTTGCAACGGAGAGATAAAGTATCGATTAACTGTACATCCTGAGGATGTTGGAAAAGTCATTGGAAAGCAAGGGAGAGTTGCGAAAGCGATTCGAATGCTCTTGTATTCAGTGGGACATCATAATGATGAAAAAGTAACACTGGAAATTCAATAAACGTAAAAAAGGGCGAGGAGTTATTCCTCTCCCTTTTTTAACATTTAAATAGAGAGTGCATGTTCCATCTGTGAAATGGAGATGCTTAATTTATATAGAAACCAGGGGTGACATACTATTTATGACAAAATGGTTTAACGTAGGGAAAATTGTAAATACTCATGGCGTAAGAGGAGAAATCCGTGTTATTTCTCGTACTGATTTTCCAGAAGAGCGATATAAAGTAGGAAACACGTTATACATATCGAATGAGAAAGGCACAGACTACCTTCCGGTAAAGGTAACTTCTCATCGCCAACATAAGACATTCGATTTATTAACATTTGAAGGATATAACAATGTAGATGAAGTAGAGAAGTTTAAAGGTTCTTTAATAAAAGTACCAGAAGAGCAGTTAGGTGAACTTGCTGAAGGTGAATACTACTATCATGAAATTATTGGTTGCAGTGTTGTAACGGAAGAAGGAGAAGCGCTAGGGACAATCAAAGAGATTCTATCTCCTGGTGCAAATGATGTTTGGGTAATTAAACGCCCGAAGGGTCAAGATCTCTTAATTCCTTATATCGATGACGTTGTACTTCAAGTTAATATTGAAAATAAATTAGTAACCATTCATGTAATGGAAGGGCTGCTATAATGAAAATTGATATTTTAACGTTGTTCCCAGACATGTTTACCGGTGTATTTGGATCTTCTATATTAAAGAAGGCACAAGAAAAAGAAGCGGTAAACCTTCGTGTTGTTAACTTTCGTGATTATACAACAAGTAAGCATAATAGTGTAGACGATTATCCTTACGGCGGAGGAGCTGGTATGGTGCTTACTCCTCAGCCTATTTTTGATGCTGTAGAAGATTTGACGAAAGAGACAGAGCGTAAGCCTAGAGTTGTCTTAATGTGTCCGCAGGGCGAAAGATTTACGCAGAAGAAAGCGGAAGAGCTTGCAGGGGAAGAACATTTGATCTTCGTATGTGGGCATTATGAAGGGTATGACGAACGAATTCGTGAGCATCTCGTAACGGATGAGATTTCTATTGGTGACTATGTATTAACGGGCGGAGAATTAGCCTCTATGGTTATTACTGATAGTGTTGTACGTCTCTTGCCAGGTGTGCTAGGAAATCATGCTTCACAAGTAGAGGATTCGTTTAGTACAGGTTTATTAGAGCATCCTCATTATACACGTCCGGCTGATTTTCGTGGTATGAAGGTACCGGATGTATTAATGTCAGGGAATCATAAAAACATTGATGAATGGCGACATAAGGAATCTTTGCGTCGAACGTATACGCGTAGACCTGATTTGTTAGATGAGAGAGAGTTATCTAAACAAGAGAAAAAATGGCTTGAGGAAATAAAGCGAGAGCAGTAATAACTTCATATATTTGCTATTGCAACAGGCCTAGTAATATGCTATTATAACATTTGTGCTACTGAAATCAGTAGCCGTATTAACGATGTTCCGCTGTAATTTATTAAGACTTTATAAGAGCATCTGTTTAAAGGAGAGAATTTAATATGCAACAATTAATCGCAGAAATTACAAAAGGCCAATTAAAAACTGACCTTCCTTCATTCCGTCCTGGTGACACTTTACGTGTACACGTAAAAGTTGTTGAGGGAACTCGTGAAAGAATTCAGCTTTTCGAAGGTGTTGTAATTAAACGTCGTGGTGGCGGAATCAGTGAAACATTCACAGTTCGTAAGATTTCTTACGGTGTAGGTGTTGAGCGTACATTCCCAGTTCACACGCCAAGAATCGCGAAAATCGAAGTACTTCGCCGTGGTAAAGTACGTCGTGCTAAGTTATACTACTTACGTAACCTTCGCGGTAAAAAAGCACGTATTAAAGAAATTCGATAAGACATGTATGGGAGCTTGTAAATGCACAAGCTCCCTTTTTCCAATCTATATGAAATTTTGGTATAATACGAGCAGTTTACATAACCGTGGAGGGGAAATGCATGAAAAAAGAGAAGAGTTCACTTTGGGAATGGATTAAAGCAATTTTGATTGCTGTTGTATTAGCTGGTGTTATTAGACAGTTTTTCTTTGCGCCAATTCTCGTAGACGGGGTATCGATGGCACCTACTTTACATGATCGTGATCGAATGATTGTGAATAAAATTGGTTATCACATTGGAGATCCAAAACGCTTTGATATTATCGTATTTCGAGCAACAGAAGATAAAGATTACATTAAGCGCATTATAGGCCTGCCAGGCGATGAAATAGAGTATCGTAATGATAAACTGTATGTTAACGGAAAGGCTTATGAGGAGCCGTATTTAGACAAGCAGAAAAAGCAAATTGCTGACGGACCGCTTACATATGATTTTAATCTTGAAGAAATGACAGGCAAGAAAACCGTTCCAAAAGATCAATTATTTGTTTTAGGTGATAATCGTCGTTTTAGTAAAGATAGCCGTTCAATCGGTACGATTTCAATGGATCAAGTAATTGGTAAAGCTAATATGTTATATTGGCCGTTAGAAGACGCACGTATTGTGAAATAAATGAAAAAGAAGGTGGCAACATGGTAATTCAATGGTTTCCAGGGCATATGGCGAAGGCTAGACGCCAAGTAACGGAGAAATTAAAATTAATTGATGTTGTAATTGAACTTGTAGATGCTCGATTACCATTATCATCTCGAAACCCAATGATTGATGAAATCATTACACATAAGCCAAGGCTTGTTGTTTTAAATAAAGCGGATATGGCGGATGATCGTTTAACAAAACAATGGATCACATATTTTAAAGAAAAAGGCCATATGGCAATTTCGATTAACGCGCAAGCTGGACAAGGTATGAAGGAAATTGCAGCAGCTTGTAAAGTGCTTGTTAAAGAAAAATTTGATAAAATGGTTGCAAAAGGTATTAGACCGAGAGCGATTCGTGCATTAATTGTAGGTATACCAAATGTTGGTAAATCTACATTGATTAATAAATTGGCAAAGAAAAATATTGCTAAAACAGGAGATCGTCCAGGTGTGACAACAGCTCAACAATGGATTAAAGTTGGGAAGGAAATGGAATTGTTAGATACACCAGGTATTCTGTGGCCTAAATTTGAAGATCAATTAGTGGGTCTTCGTTTAGCGACAACGGGTGCAATTAAAGATTCAATTTTAAATTTACAAGATGTAGCTGTTTACGCATTACGTTTTATGGAGAAACATTATCCAGAACGCTTGAAAGAACGCTATAATTTAAATGAGATTCCAGAAGATATTGTGGAATTATTCGATGCAATTGGAAAAAATAGAGGCTGCTTAATGGGCGGCGGAATGATTGATTATGATAAGACATCTGAGCTTGTGCTTCGTGAGCTTCGTGGTGGCAAACTTGGAAAAATGACGTTTGAAACACCGGAAGAGTTTGGAGAGCAAGTGGAAGATGTGGAAAAAATAGAAGAAGTATAAGACGTGCGTTTGTGCGTCTTTTCTTTTTGGATATGTTTAAAAAGGAGCTTGTATAAATGCAAACTATGACGATAAAAGAAGCGGAAAATGTATTGAAAGAAATTATGAATGAAGAAGATGATCGCTTTCAACTGTTAATGAAAGATGATCGAAAAGGTGTTCAAAAGCTCGTTTTGAAGTGGTATAAACAAAAAGAGTTAGAACAGAAAGAAAAAGAGAAGTTTTTTGAAATGTCCAAGTATGAAAATGCTTTGCGTGAAAAAGGGGTCACATATATCGCGGGTATTGATGAAGTAGGGCGCGGGCCATTGGCTGGGCCTGTTGTGACGGCAGCTGTCGTTCTTCCTGAGGATTTTTATATTCCAGGGTTAAATGACTCGAAAAAGTTGAGTGAAGCGAAACGTGAGCGTTTTTATGATGAAATAAAAGTACAAGCAATTGCAATTGGAGTAGGAATTGTATCACCGCAAGTTATTGATGACATTAATATTTACCAAGCAACGAAACAAGCGATGTTAGATGCAGTTGCAAATTTATCTTGTACACCTCAACATTTATTAATTGATGCGATGAAGCTTCCTACACCAATTCCGCAAACATCAATTATTAAAGGTGATGCGAAAAGTGTTTCGATTTCAGCAGCATCCATTATAGCAAAAGTAACGAGAGATCGTATGATGAAAGAACTGGGAGAGAAGTATCCTGAATATGGATTTGAGCAACATATGGGATATGGCACAAAGCAACATTTAGAGGCAATTGAAGTGCATGGAGTACTAGATGAACACCGCAAGTCATTCGCACCAATTAAAGATATGATTCAAAAATAAGCTGTAAATATACAGCTTATTTTTTTATTTTGGCATATAAACATTACTATTTTCGAAAAAGAATAAAGCGATTTCAGTTTTCTGACACTTTATTGTAGACAGCGTGCCAATCATCTTATACAATGGCAATGTAATGTTTTTTAAACATTAAAAAACTTTTCGAGTAAAACAGGAAAACAGGGGAGGATGGGACCATGAATATCCATGAGTACCAAGGTAAGGCAGTCCTTAGAAGCTATGGGGTTAGCGTTCCGAACGGGAAGGTTGCATTTACAGTAGAAGAAGCTGTAGAAGCAGCGAAAGAATTAGGAACAGATGTATGTGTAGTGAAAGCACAAATTCACGCTGGTGGACGCGGCAAAGCTGGCGGAGTAAAAGTTGCGAAAAATTTAGATGAAGTTCGTACATATGCAGAAAGCATTTTAGGAACTACACTTGTGACACATCAAACAGGTCCTGAAGGTAAGGAAGTAAAACGCTTACTTATCGAAGAAGGTTGCGATATTAAAAAAGAATATTATGTAGGTCTAGTTTTAGATCGTGCAACTTCTCAAGTTGTTTTAATGGCGTCTGAAGAAGGCGGAACAGAAATTGAAGAAGTAGCAGAAAAAACACCTGAAAAAATCTTTAAAGAATATATTGATCCAGCAGTAGGCTTGCAAGGTTTCCAAGCGCGCCGAATTGCATTTAACATCAATATTCCAAAAGAGCTTGTAGGACAAGCTGTGAAGTTTATGATGGGCTTATATCGTGCGTTTATCGAAAAAGATTGCTCTATCGCTGAGATTAACCCACTTGTTACAACAGGCGAAGGTAAGGTTATGGCATTAGATGCAAAATTAAACTTTGATTCTAATGCGTTATATCGCCATAAAGACATTTTAGAGCTTCGTGATCTTGATGAAGAGGATTCAAAAGAAATTGAAGCTTCAAAATACGACTTAAACTACATTCCTTTAGATGGAAATATCGGTTGTATGGTTAATGGTGCAGGTTTAGCGATGGCTACAATGGATATCATTAAACATTACCACGGTGACCCAGCTAACTTCTTAGATGTTGGTGGCGGTGCAACTGCAGAAAAAGTTACAGAAGCATTCAAAATTATCCTTTCTGACAAAAATGTAAAAGGTATCTTCGTTAACATTTTTGGTGGCATTATGAAGTGTGATGTTATTGCAGAAGGTGTTATTGAAGCAACGAAACAAGTAGGTCTTGAGTTACCTTTAGTTGTACGTCTTGAAGGCACAAACGTAGAACTAGGTAAGAAAATTTTAAATGAGTCTGGCTTAAATATTGTTGCAGCAGAATCTATGGCAGACGGTGCACAAAAAATTGTTTCACTAGTGGGCTAATAGAAAGCGGGGGAGAAAAATGAGCGTATTAGTTAATAAAGATACAAAAGTTATTGTTCAAGGTATTACAGGTTCTCAAGGTTTATTCCATACAAAACAAATGATTGAATACGGTACGAAAATTGTCGGTGGTGTAACACCGGGTAAGGGCGGCACTGATATTGAAGGTGTACCAGTATTTGATACAGTAGAAGATGCAGTGAAAGCAACAGGCGCAAACGCTTCAGTTGTATACGTTCCACCCGCTTTTGCGGCAGATGCAATTATGGAAGCTGTTGATGCAGAAATTGATTTAGTAGTATGTATTACTGAAGGGATTCCTGTATTAGATATGGTAAACGTAAAGAGATATATGGCGGGTAAACATACACGTTTACTTGGACCAAACTGCCCAGGTGTAATCACACCAGATGAATGTAAGATTGGTATTATGCCAGGATATATTCATAAAAAAGGTCATGTTGGTATCGTATCTCGCTCTGGTACATTAACTTATGAAGCTGTACATCAGTTAACACAAGAAGGTATTGGCCAATCTACTGCTGTAGGTATCGGCGGAGACCCTGTTAACGGTACAGACTTTATTGATGCGTTAAAAGCATTTAATGAAGATGAAGAAACACATGCTGTAATTATGATTGGTGAAATCGGCGGTACAGCAGAAGAAGAGGCAGCTGAATGGGTAAAAGCTAATATGACAAAACCTGTTGTAGGCTTCATTGGTGGTCAAACAGCGCCTGCTGGCAAACGTATGGGCCATGCTGGTGCAATCATTTCTGGCGGTAAAGGAACTGCTGCTGAAAAGATTAAAACAATGGAAGCTTGTGGCATTAAAGTAGCTGAAACTCCAGCAGTTATGGGAGAAACGCTAATCTCTGTTTTAAAAGAAAAAGGTTTATTTGAGACTTGTAAAAACTATTAATCTGTTGAAAGACACCTTCTTACTTGAGGGTGTCTTTTTACACTTTTTTCTGTTTACATAATAAAAATTATGGGTAAGGAGAATCAAGATGAAAAGAGAGAGATTATTACATGTTCATTACTTGCTAGCAGATTATTGGAAAGCGATGGAGAGGCTACTATATGTCGATCCAGAATTAAAGAACATATATAATTTTAACGAAAAACAAATGGAACACTACACTGGAATATCCTCGAAAAAATCTTCAGAACTAGTAAAATTTCTTCAAAGTTCAAATCTTCCGCAATATATATCTTATTTAGAGAGAAATCGTATTTTTTATATAACGATATGGGATGAAGATTATCCGCAATTATTACGTGAAATACAAGACCCTCCCTTCGTTTTATATGGAAAAGGAGAGAAAGATTTCCTGAATAAAGTAAATAAATTAGCAGTTGTTGGAACGAGAGAACCATCATTATATGGTCATGAGAGTTTGAAGTTTATTTTACACCCTTTATTAGAAAGAGAGTGGCTTATTGTCAGTGGGTTTGCAAAAGGGATAGATACAATGTCTCATGAGATTACAGTAAGGCATCGTTGCCCGACTATTGCGATATTAGGGCATGGATTGTCTTTTATGTATCCGAAAGAAAATAGACATTTATATGAAATGTGGAAGGAATATATATTGTTATTGACAGAGTATCCGCCGCACTATGCACCGAAAAAATGGTATTTTCCAAAAAGGAACCGGATTATTAGTGGTATAAGTAAAGGTGTTTTAGTTGTAGAAGCGAAATCGAGAAGTGGAACACTTATTACTGCAGACCTTGCGTTAGAGCAAAATAGAGAGGTGTTTGCGCTTCCTGGACCTATATTTGTAGAGGGGGCATCGGGAACGAATCATCTTATTCAGCAAGGAGCAAAACTAGTAAGAAATGCAGAAGATATCTTGGAAGAGATTTTAAATTAACCTTATATTTTTATGTTTTTATTAAACAATTATTGACAAATGGTAGATTGGCACTGTATGGTATATTCATTCTTGATTGACAAAAACAAGAGAAATCAATAAGATTAATGAAGACTTGAATCCACCTCTTAAGGAGGCACTAGCATGTCAGATTACCTCGTAATCGTGGAGTCGCCTTCTAAGGCGAAGACCATTGAGAAATATTTAGGGAAAAAATACAAAGTTGTCGCGTCTATGGGACATGTTCGCGATTTGCCAAAAAGTCAAATGGGGATAGAAGTAAAGAACAACTTCACCCCGAAGTATATTACCATTCGTGGTAAAGGTCCCGTCTTAAAAGATTTAAAATCAGCGGCGAAAAAAGCAAAGAAAGTCTATCTCGCGGCCGATCCAGACCGTGAAGGGGAAGCGATTGCTTGGCATTTAGCGAATACGTTAAATGTGGACGTTGAATCAGATTGTCGGGTTGTGTTTAATGAGATTACGAAAGATGCAATCAAAGAATCATTTAAACATCCTCGTGCAATTAATATGGATTTAGTGGATGCACAACAAGCAAGACGTATACTTGATCGTCTTGTTGGTTACAATATTAGTCCTTTATTATGGAAGAAAGTAAAAAAAGGATTAAGTGCAGGACGTGTACAATCTGTAGCAGTTCGTTTAATCATCGAGCGTGAAAGGGAAATTCAAAACTTTGAACCTGAAGAATTCTGGACAATTAAAACAGAATTTGTAAAAGGAAAAGACACATTTGAAGCAAGCTTTTACGGTGTAGATGGTGAAAAAGTTCAATTAACAAATGAAACGCAAGTGAATGAAATAATTGAACAGATGAAAGACAATGCGTTTTCAGTTGAAAATGTAACGCGCAAAGAGCGAAAACGTAATCCTGCATTACCGTTTACAACATCTTCCTTGCAACAAGAAGCAGCACGTAAGTTAAACATGCGAGCAAAGAAAACAATGATGCTTGCACAGCAATTGTATGAAGGGATAGATCTTGGAAAACAAGGAACTGTAGGTCTTATTACGTATATGAGAACTGATTCAACACGTATCTCAGAAACAGCTCAAACAGAGGCTCGTACTTACATCACTGAAGCGTATGGTACGGAATACATAGGAACAGAAAAGAAGAAAGAAACGAAAAAGTCAAATGCACAAGATGCGCATGAGGCAATTCGTCCTACTTCAGTAATGAGAAAGCCAGAGGAACTAAAAAGTTTCTTAGGTCGTGATCAACTTCGATTATATAAATTGATTTGGGAGCGATTTGTTGCAAGTCAAATGGCGTCTGCTATAATGGATACTGTGACAGCGAGACTCATTAATAACAATGTTCAGTTCCGTGCAAGTGGATCGGTTGTAAAGTTCCCAGGATTTATGAAAGTGTATGTAGAGTCAAAAGATGATGGTGCTGAAGAAAAGGATAAGATGTTGCCACCTTTAGAAGTAGGGGAAACTGTATTTTCAAAGGATTTAGAACCAAAGCAACATTTTACACAACCTCCTCCGCGCTATACAGAGGCTCGCCTAGTAAGAACACTTGAAGAACTTGGAATTGGAAGACCGTCAACATATGTACCTACACTTGAAACAATTCAAAAGCGTGGGTATGTAGGTTTGGATAATAAACGCTTCGTTCCGACTGAACTTGGTGAAATAGTAATTGAACTTATTTTAGAGTTTTTCCCAGAAATTATTAACATTGAATTTACTGCCAATATGGAGCAAAGCCTTGATGAAGTAGAAGAAGGAAATGCGAATTGGGTAAAAATTGTTGATGATTTCTACGTAGGTTTTGAACCGCGTTTAGAAAAAGCGGAAAAAGAAATGCGTGAAGTGGAAATTAAAGATGAACCAGCTGGGGAAGATTGTGAATTATGTAATCACCCAATGGTCTTTAAAATGGGTAAATACGGGAAATTTATGGCTTGCTCGAATTTCCCAGATTGTCGTAATACAAAGCCGATTGTGAAAGAAATCGGTGTTACTTGTCCAAAGTGTGATAAGGGTCAAATTATTGAACGCCGTAGTAATAAAAAGAAACGTCTTTTCTATGGGTGCGGTACGTATCCAGAATGCGACTTTGTATCTTGGGATAAGCCAATTGGTCGTAAGTGTCCGAAGTGCGAAGGCATGCTTGTAGAGAAAAAGTTGAAAAAAGGCGTGCAAGTACAATGTATTTCGTGCGATTATGAAGAAGAACAACAAATGTGAGCGTAACTGCTCACATTTTTTTCGGGAAGAAAAGGAAAGGTGATATAAATGACAACACAAGTAGTAAACGTCATTGGCGCAGGTCTTGCAGGAAGTGAAGCAGCTTACCAAATTGCAAAACGTGGTGTCCAAGTTAGATTATATGAAATGAGACCGGTAAGGCAAACGCCAGCTCATCACACAGATAAATTCGCTGAATTAGTATGTAGTAACTCACTTCGTGCAAACACTTTAACAAATGCAGTTGGAGTTATTAAAGAGGAAATGCGCTTAATGGATTCTGTAATTATTCGTGCGGCGGATGAGTGCTCTGTACCAGCTGGAGGTGCTTTAGCTGTAGATCGTCATGAGTTCGCAGCTAAAGTAACAGAATACGTAAAGAACCATCCAAATGTAACTGTAATGAATGAAGAAATTACAGATATTCCAGAGGGACCGACAATTATTGCTACAGGTCCATTAACATCTCCTGATCTTTCTGCAAAATTGAAAGAATTAACAGGAGAAGATTATTTCTACTTCTATGATGCTGCAGCCCCAATCGTAGAAAAAGACAGCATTGACATGAATAAAGTGTATTTGAAATCGCGTTATGACAAAGGTGAAGCTGCATATTTAAATTGCCCAATGACAGAAGAAGAGTTTGATCGTTTTTATGAGGCTCTAATTGCTGCTGAGACAGTGCCTTTAAAAGAGTTTGAAAAAGAAATTTTCTTTGAAGGTTGTATGCCAGTAGAAGTTATGGCAAGTAGAGGGAGACAGACGTTAGTATTTGGACCTATGAAACCTGTTGGATTGGAAGATCCCAAAACAGGGAAAACGCCATATGCTGTTGTTCAGTTACGTCAAGATGATGCAGCGGGAACTTTATACAATATCGTAGGTTTCCAAACTCATTTAAAGTGGGGACCGCAAAAAGAAGTGCTACAGTTAATTCCGGGATTGGAAAATGCAGAGATTGTACGTTATGGTGTAATGCATCGTAATACGTTTATTAATTCACCTAATTTGCTTCGTCCAACATATCAATATAAACAACGTGATGATTTATTCTTCGCTGGTCAAATGACTGGAGTAGAGGGATATGTTGAATCAGCAGCATCAGGATTATTAGCAGGAATTAATGCTGCGCGTCTTGTGCAAGGTGAAGAGCCAGTTGTATTACCGCCAGTAACTGCGATGGGTAGCATGGCAAATTACATTACGGCAACGAACGCTAAAAACTTCCAGCCGATGAATGCGAACTTCGGTCTATTTGCACCGTTAGAGAAGAAGATTAAAAAGAAAGCAGAACGAAATGAAGCGTACGCAGCACGCGCTTTAGAAACGATTCGAAATTTTGTAAATATTTAGTTAAATTTCTTGCAAAGGCTACTAAGTTGTGATACGATTTAGTAGCCTTTATTGAGGTGAGTTGTGTGAATGTGAAGAAATTGTTACAATTATTCGTTGGATATTTACAAATTGAAAGAAATTATTCAAAATATACAATTGCAAGTTATCAAAATGATTTAGAACATTTTGTGCAATTTATGGAACGAGAAGGCATATCCTCTTTTTTAGACGTTACATACGCGGATGTTCGTTTGTACTTAACGACGTTGCACGATGAAAAGTTAGCCCGTAAATCTGTCGCAAGAAAAGTATCAAGCTTACGAAGTTTATATCGTTTTTTGATGCGTGAAGGTTATCGAAAGGATAATCCGTTTGCACTTGCGTCACTCCCCAAAAAAGAATTGTCAATCCCAAAGTTTTTATATGCTGAAGAGTTAGAGGAATTATTTGAAGTTTCTGACACGGAAACGCCATTAGGTCAAAGGAATCAAGCTTTATTAGAGTTGATGTATGCGACTGGGATCCGTGTGAGTGAATGTGTCAATTTACAACTTACCGATATTGACTTTGCGGTGGGAACAATTTTAGTAATGGGAAAAGGAAAAAAACAAAGGTATATTCCGTTCGGAAGCTATGCGCAAGATTCTTTAATTACTTATATAGAGAATGGGAGAAAACAGTTAGTTAATAAGACTGACGAAGATTCTCATATGGTATTTTTAAATGCGAAAGGTACACCGCTAACAAGTCGTGGGGTTCGTTATGTTTTAAATGAACTCATTAAAAAGGCTTCGCTGACAATGCGGATAAGTCCCCATATGTTAAGGCATACATTTGCTACACATATGCTAGATGAAGGGGCGGATTTACGTACTGTACAGGAGCTATTAGGCCATGAAAATTTGTCGACGACACAAATTTATACGCATGTCTCTAAAGAAAGATTGCGTTCTGTTTACATGAAGCATCACCCGCGGGCATAAATTGCTTTAAAAGCTATAAAAACAAATAAAGGAGTTTTTTCTATGGGAAATTTCCACGCTACAACGATATTTGCAGTTCATCATAATGGAGAATGTGCAATGGCTGGAGATGGCCAAGTGACAATGGGAAATGCTGTTGTAATGAAACATACAGCTCGTAAAGTTCGTAAACTTTTCCAAGGTAAAGTTTTAGCTGGTTTCGCAGGATCAGTTGCTGACGCATTTACTCTTTTTGAAATGTTTGAAGGGAAATTAGAAGAGTATAATGGCAACTTGCAGCGTGCTGCTGTTGAAATGGCAAAACAATGGCGTGGCGATAAAATGTTACGTCAGCTAGAAGCGATGCTCATTGTCATGGATAAAACAACTATGCTCCTTGTTTCAGGTACAGGAGAAGTGATTGAACCGGATGATGGTATTTTAGCAATTGGATCTGGTGGGAATTATGCACTTTCTGCAGGTCGTGCTTTAAAGCAATATGCAAGTGAACACTTAACAGCGAAGCAAATTGCGAAAGCGAGTTTAGAGATTGCTGGCGATATTTGTGTTTATACGAATCACAACATAATTGTTGAAGAATTGTAGAATCGTAAGGGAGGCATTTTATATGCATTTACATTTTACTCCGCGCCAAATTGTGGAAAAATTAGATCAATACATCATCGGTCAAAAAGACGCAAAGAAAGCGGTTGCTGTAGCGTTGAGAAATCGATATCGCCGCAGTAAATTAGCTGAAAATTTACGTGACGAAATTGCGCCTAAAAATATTTTAATGATTGGACCGACAGGTGTTGGGAAAACAGAGGTAGCACGACGAATGGCGAAACTCGTTGGAGCACCTTTTATTAAGGTTGAGGCTACAAAATTCACAGAAGTTGGATATGTGGGTAGAGATGTAGAGTCGATGGTACGTGACTTGGTGGAAACATCGGTTCGTATAGTAAAAGAAGAAATGGTAGTGAAAGTTCAAGATAAAGCAGAAGAGCAAGCGAATCAACGTCTTGTTGAAATTTTAGTGCCGAGTCCGGAGAAGCAATCTGGATTCAAAAATCCATTAGAGATGCTTTTTGGAGGCGCTCAAAATTCGAATCAAACGTCTGATACACAAGAAGATGTTGAAATCGAAAAGAAACGTCAAGATGTGGAGAGAAAGCTTGCTGCAGGGCTTCTTGAAGAAGAAATTGTATCGATTGAAGTGACTGAACAACAGTCTTCCATGTTTGATATGTTACAAGGAACTGGCATGGAACAAATGGGAATGAATTTCCAAGATGCGCTAGGAAGTTTTATGCCGAAAAAAACGAAAAAACGTAAACTTTCTGTAAAAGAAGCAAGAAAACTCTTGACAAATGAAGAGGCACAGCGCTTAATTGATATGGATGAAGTTACACAAGAGGCTGTTTATCGTGCTGAACAGCTCGGGATTATTTTTATCGATGAAATTGACAAAATTGCTGGTAAGCAGTCGAATAGCGTAGATGTATCACGTGAAGGTGTGCAACGTGACATTCTGCCAATTGTAGAAGGGTCGAATGTTGCGACAAAATACGGATCAGTAAAAACGGATTATATTTTATTCGTTGCAGCTGGAGCGTTCCATATGTCTAAACCGTCGGATTTAATTCCGGAATTGCAAGGGAGATTTCCGATTCGAGTAGAATTAACAAAATTATCGACAGACGATTTTGTTAAAATATTAATCGAGCCTGACAATGCGTTAATTAAACAATATATGGCATTATTAGCGACTGAAGGTATAGAAATTGAATTTTCAGACGAAGCTATTCGTAAGATTGCTGAGATTGCTTATCAAGTTAATCAGGATACAGATAATATTGGAGCAAGAAGACTTCATACGATTATGGAGAAGCTCCTTGAAGATTTATCGTTTGAAGCATCTGAAATTACGTTAGAGAAAATAACGATAACACCTCAATACGTTGAGGAGAAATTAGCAACAATTGCTAAAAATAAAGATGTGAGCCAGTTTATTTTGTAATAGTGTCATCAGGTGACTCGCCCTAGTTTCCAAGTGATGAAAAAATATGTGAGTAACATGTAGGAGGAACTTTTGAAATGGAATTATTAGCAAAAACGAGAAAATTAAATGCGTTATTACAGAGCGCAGCAGGGAAGCCTGTAAACTTTAGAGAAATGTCTGACACAATGTGTGAAGTAATCGAAGCAAACGTATTCGTAGTTAGCCGTCGTGGTAAATTACTAGGTTATGCAATTCACCAACAAATCGAAAACGAACGCATGAAGCAAATGCTTGCAGAACGTCAATTCCCAGAAGAATATACACAAAGCTTATTCAACATTACAGAAACATCTTCAAACTTAGATGTGAACAGTGCTTACACAGCATTCCCAGTAGAAAACAGAGAATTATTCGGTCAAGGTTTAACTACAATCGTACCAATCGTTGGTGGCGGTGAGCGTCTAGGTACATTAGTATTAGCTCGTCTTGGTCAAGAGTTCTTAGATGATGATTTAATCCTTGCTGAGTACAGCTCAACTGTTGTAGGTATGGAAATCTTACGTGAAAAAGCAGAAGAAATCGAAGAGGAAGCGCGTAGTAAAGCTGTTGTTCAAATGGCAATCAGCTCATTATCTTACAGTGAGTTAGAAGCAATTGAGCATATCTTCGAAGAATTAAATGGAACAGAAGGTTTACTTGTTGCAAGTAAAATTGCTGATCGCGTAGGAATTACTCGCTCTGTAATCGTAAATGCACTACGTAAATTAGAAAGTGCTGGTGTTATTGAGTCTCGCTCTTTAGGTATGAAAGGAACATACATTAAAGTGCTAAACGACAAGTTTCTACAAGAACTTGCTAAATTAAAAACAAACTAATTTATAAAAAACTCTCCTCAATTGAGGAGAGTTTTTTTGTGCAATGGATAGAAGATGCTTGTGAAAAGTGTCATAAGCGTGTTTTCTGGGAAAACTATTAATTGTATTTACTTTTTTGCTTAAAAGAAAAGAAGGTTGGTAATACTAGAATTCGAGTATGAACAAAGAAAGTTTTACATTGTTCGCATTTTCGACTTGATTGTAATATTTCAGTATGATATAGTAAGCAGTGGTGTCAGTACAAAGTACACACGTTTACTGATTTAAGTGTTGGTGCTACGTTTGTAGTTTCGCTTAGAGATGAAGTAAACGGAGGATATCAAAAACCATTTAGGAGGAACTATATTATGTCAGTAATTTCTATGAAGCAATTGCTTGAAGCTGGTGTTCATTTCGGACATCAAACTCGTCGTTGGAACCCAAAAATGAAGCGTTACATTTTCACAGAGCGTAACGGTATCTACATCATCGACTTACAAAAAACTGTGAAAAAAGTTGAGGAAGCTTACAGAACGATGCGCGACATCGCTGCTGAAGGCGGAGACATCTTATTCGTAGGTACTAAAAAACAAGCACAAGAAGCTATTAAAGAAGAAGCAACTCGTGCTGGTATGTACTTCGTTAACCAACGTTGGTTAGGTGGAACTTTAACAAACTTCCAAACAATCCAAAAGCGTATCAAGCGTCTTAAAGACATCGAAAGAATGCAAGAAGATGGTACTTTCGAAGTACTTCCTAAGAAAGAAGTTGTTCAACTTAAAAAAGAGTTAGAGCGTCTTGAGAAATTCTTAGGCGGTATTAAAGATATGAAAGGTCTTCCAAGTGCATTATTCGTAGTAGACCCTCGTAAAGAGCGTATTGCAGTTGCTGAAGCACGCAAATTACACATTCCAATCATCGGTATCGTTGATACAAACTGTGATCCAGACGAAATCGATCACGTTATCCCAGCAAACGATGATGCAATTCGTGCTGTAAAACTTCTTACATCTAAAATGGCAGACGCGATCCTTGAAGCAAAACAAGGTGAAGAAACTGTTACTGCGTAACAAAGTTGGAAAGGTGATAAGGGGTTCGGCCTTTTATCACCTTTTTTAAGGTATAAACACCTTTATAAAAGGTATAAATACATATTTTAGGAGGATGAAAAGTATGGCAATCACTGCTCAAATGGTAAAAGAATTACGTGAAAAAACTGGCGCAGGTATGATGGACTGCAAAAAAGCTTTAACAGAAACTAACGGCGACATGGAGAAGGCAATTGACTTCTTACGTGAAAAAGGTATTGCGAAAGCTGCTAAAAAAGCAGACCGCATTGCTGCTGAAGGTTTAACTTTCATCGAAACAAACGGTAACGACGCTTTAATCTTAGAATTAAACTCTGAAACTGATTTCGTTGCGAAAAACGAAGGTTTCCAAACACTAATTAAAGAATTAGCTGCTCACTTATTAACTAACAAACCAGCTAACGTTGAAGAAGCTATGGCTCAAACAATGGAAAACGGTAAAAAAGTTGAAGAGCACATCAACGAAGCAATCGCTAAAATTGGTGAAAAACTTACACTTCGTCGTTTCGAAATCGTATCAAAAACTGATGCAGATGCATTCGGCGCTTACCTACACATGGGTGGACGCATTGGTGTATTAACAGTTCTTGAAGGTTCTACTGATGAAGCTGCTGCTAAAGATGTTGCAATGCACATCGCTGCAGTTAACCCTAAATACATCGACCGCGATGCTGTAACAGCTGAAGAAGTTGAGCATGAGCGTCAAGTATTAACACAACAAGCATTAAACGAAGGCAAGCCTGAGAAAATCGTTGCGAAAATGGTTGAAGGCCGTCTAGGCAAATTCTTCGAAGAGATTTGCTTACTTGACCAAGCATTCGTTAAAAACCCTGATATGAAAGTTCGTCAGTTCGTTGAGTCTAAAGGCGGAACATTAAAAGGATTCGTTCGCTACGCTGTTGGTGAAGGTATCGAAAAACGCGAAGACAACTTTGCTGAAGAAGTAATGAACCAAGTAAAAGGTAGTAACTAATACAGATTAGGGAACACATTGTGTTCCCTTTTTTAAAATAAAGATGTAAGCAATTGGAGGTTCATTATGAGTAAACCGAAATATAATCGTGTCGTTTTAAAGCTAAGTGGAGAAGCTTTAGCTGGAGAGCAAGGATTTGGAATTAACCCAACTGTTATTAAGTCAGTTGCGGAACAAGTAAAAGAAATTGCAGAACTTGATGTAGAGGTTGCTGTTGTTGTTGGTGGCGGTAACATTTGGCGTGGAAAAATTGGAAGTGAAATGGGCATGGATCGTGCAGGGGCAGATTACATGGGCATGTTAGCGACAGTTATGAATTCATTAGCTCTTCAAGATAGCTTGGAGAATATCGGAATTCAAACTCGTGTACAAACTTCAATTGAGATGCGTCAAGTTGCAGAACCTTACATTCGTCGTAAAGCAGTTCGTCACTTAGAGAAAAAACGTGTTGTTATCTTTGCAGCAGGTACAGGTAACCCATACTTCTCTACAGATACAACAGCAGCATTACGTGCGGCAGAAATTGAAGCAGATGTAATTTTAATGGCGAAAAACAATGTAGATGGTGTATATAATGCGGATCCATCTATTGATCCAACAGCTACAAAATACGAAACGCTTACTTACTTAGATGTATTAAAAGAAGGTTTAGGTGTAATGGATTCTACAGCTTCTTCTCTATGTATGGATAATGATATTCCACTAATTGTATTCTCAGTTATGGAAAAAGGTAATATTAAACGTGCCGTTTTAGGCGAAAATATCGGAACAGTGGTAAGGGGGAAATAAATATGGGACAACAAGTATTGAAGTCTTCAAATGAAAAAATGGAAAAAGCAGTTGCTGCTTATTCTCGTGAATTAGCAACAGTTCGTGCTGGCCGTGCAAACGCGTCTGTATTAGATAAGGTACAAGTTGATTACTATGGTGCACCAACACCAGTTGTGCAATTAGCGAACATTACAGTTCCAGAAGCGCGTTTACTAGTAATTCAACCTTATGATAAAACTTCTATCGGTGATATTGAAAAAGCAATTTTAAAAGCAGATTTAGGCTTAAACCCTTCTAATGATGGAACTGTAATTCGTATTGCATTCCCTGCACTAACAGAAGAGCGTCGTCGTGATCTTGTAAAAGTTGTGAAAAAATATGCTGAAGAAGCAAAAGTTGCTGTTCGTAACGTACGTCGTGACGGAAATGATGATCTTAAGAAGCTTGAAAAAGCTGGCGAGATTACAGAAGATGATTTAAGAGGATATACTGAAGATATCCAAAAAGAAACAGATAAATATATTGCAAAAGTTGACGAAATCGCAAAAAACAAAGAAAAAGAAATCATGGAAGTGTAATAGCGATAACTTCGCAAATATGACCCTCTTCTTAAGGGGGTCTTTTTACACTTTTAGGCATACGTCTGCTTGCTGGAGGGTATGAATGATGTTTAAAAACTTTCCTTTTTTTAAAGGTAAAAAGGACACATCGTTTGATCATCTCGTTGAAGAAGTGAAAAAAGGATATATCCCAGAACATATTGCCATCATTATGGATGGGAATGGAAGATGGGCAAAGAGGAGAGCAATGCCTCGTATTGCGGGACATCATGAAGGTATGCAAGTTGTAAAGAAAATTACAAAATTTGCAAGTAAACTTAATGTGAAAGTGTTAACTCTCTATGCTTTTTCAACTGAGAACTGGAAAAGACCGAAAAAGGAAGTTGATTATTTAATGAAGCTTCCAGAAGAATTTCTAGGTACATTTTTACCAGAATTGATTGAAGAAAACGTACAAGTCCGAGTAATAGGGCAAAAAGATCGTCTTCCTACGCATACACGCAGAGCGATGGAGAAAGCCATGGAAGATACGAAAGAGAATACGGGATTAATTCTTAATTTCGCGTTAAACTATGGAAGTCGAGATGAAATCGTTTCTGCTGTGCAACATATGATGAAAGATAATGAGGAAGGAAAAATTCGTTCTGAAGAGGTAAGTGAAGAAATGCTTTCCTCCTACTTAATGACGAGTTCTTTACCTGATCCAGAGTTGTTAATCCGAACAAGCGGAGAGCTACGTATTAGTAATTTCATGTTATGGCAAATTGCATATTCGGAGTTTTGGTTTACAGACGTGTATTGGCCAGACTTCAAAGAAGAACATTTGCTAAATGCGATTACTGACTTTCAACATAGAGGGCGCAGATTCGGAGGCGTGTAGAAAGAGAGGGTTTGGTAGTGAAACAGAGAATTATTACTGGAGTGGTTGCTGCCGCGCTATTCATTCCCATCGTAATATACGGTGGCGTGCCTTTTACGGTTTTAGTGTATGCACTTGCTTCTATAGGTTTATATGAATTAATTCGTATGAATAAGCTTACGCTTATTTCAGTACCGACAGTTTTAGCTGCAGTATTATTGTGGATTCTTTTAATTCCAAGTAGTGCATCAGAACTGTTTACATGGATTGGATTAGGTAAATTGGAAATCACATTTGTGATTGTTTTATTACTTTTATCATATACAGTCCTTTCTAAGAATACATTTACTTTTGATAATGCTTCATTTTTACTGATGGCAACGACATATGTGGCAATGGGATTCTTATATTTAAATGAAACGAGAATATTAGGAATTAAATATGTATTTTGCGCATTATTTGTTATATGGGCTACTGATTCAGGCGCATATTTCGTAGGAAAAGCATTGGGTAAGAGAAAATTGTGGCCAGAAATTAGTCCGAATAAAACGATTGAAGGTTCATTAGGCGGTATCGTTTGTGGAATTATTGTGGCACTTGTTTACAACGTGTTCTTCCCAGTCGAATCGAATGTAGTAATTTTAATTGTGCTGACAATTATCATTTCTATTTTTGGACAAATTGGTGATTTAGTACAATCTGCTTTTAAACGTCATTATGGCGTAAAGGATTCAGGTACAATTTTACCTGGGCATGGTGGTATATTAGACCGAACAGATAGTTGGTTATTCGTTTTACCAATTCTCTACTTCTTATTACAATACAATTAATAAATGAACGAGGGGTTGGAGTCATGAAAAACATTAGTTTATTAGGTGCAAGCGGATCAATTGGTACACAAACTTTAGATGTATTACGCTCGCACCCAGACCAATTCCGTCTCGTTGCTTTTTCTGTAGGGAAAAATATTGACTACGCAGTAAAGGTAATTCAAGAATTTTCTCCGCAAATCGTCTCTGTGCAAAGAGAGGAAGATGTTTTAAAATTACAATCTGTTTCTGGTAATACAAAAATTGTATATGGTAGTGAAGGACTTTTAGAAGTAGCATTACATCCAGATGGGGAGATTGTAGTAAATGCTGTTGTAGGTAGCGTAGGGTTGTTACCAACACTTCGTGCAATTGAGGCGAAAAAAACAATTGGAATTGCAAATAAAGAAACGTTAGTAACTGCAGGACATCTTGTAATGGAAGCAGCACGAAAACATAATGTTTCGTTACTTCCAGTAGATAGTGAACATTCGGCTATTTTTCAGTGCTTGAATGGTGAAAATGAAAAAAGAATTTCTCGTCTTATTATAACGGCTTCTGGTGGAAGTTTCCGTGATAAAACGAGGGATGAATTGCATCATGTGACCGTAGAAGATGCGCTTCGACATCCAAACTGGTCAATGGGTTCGAAAATTACAATTGATTCTGCTACAATGATGAATAAGGGACTAGAAGTAATTGAAGCACATTGGCTTTTTGGTATCCCTTATGAGCAAATCGATGTTGTTTTACATAAAGAAAGTATTATCCATTCTATGGTTGAATTTGAAGATCGTAGTGTAATGGCGCAGCTTGGTTCACCTGATATGCGAGTACCAATTCAATACGCACTTACATATCCTGATAGATTGCCTCTTTCAGACACAAAACAGTTAAACTTATGGGAAATAGGGACGTTGCATTTTGAGAAAATGGACCAAGAACGATTCCGTTGTTTACGTTTTGCGTATGAAGCTGGAAAAGCAGGTGGAAGTATGCCAGCTGTAATGAACGCAGCGAATGAAGTAGCTGTTGAAGCCTTTTTACAAAAGAGAATTGGTTTCTTAACAGTGGAAGACCTCATTGAAAAAGCAATGAACCATCACAATGTCATTGCACGACCGAGCTTAGAGGAAATTTTGGAAATTGATGCGGCCACAAGACGGTTTGTGATGGAACAAATTTAGCAAAGGTGGTTATGGAATTGAATACAGCGATTGCCTTTATATTAATTTTCGGTGCACTCGTATTTTTCCATGAGCTAGGGCATCTATATTTCGCAAAAAGAGCAGGTATTTTATGCCGCGAGTTTGCGATTGGTTTTGGTCCGAAAATATTCTCATTTGAAAAGAATGAAACGGTGTATACGATTCGATTACTGCCCCTTGGTGGCTATGTAAGAATGGCCGGCGAGGATGCGGACACAGTTGAGTTAAAGCCTGGGAAAAAGGTTGGCCTTGTATTAAATGAAAAAGACGAAGTTGTGAAATTAGTTTTTGATGGATATGAAAAGTATCCAAATGTTCGTGTTATTGAAGTCGAACAAGCTGATTTGGAGCATAATTTAACAATTTCGGGCTATGAAGAGTACGAGGAAGAGCTTCAAACATTCCGAGTGAATGAAAAGGCTCGTATTATTACTGCGGGGGAAGAAATTCAAATTGCTCCGTATAATAGACAATTTGGCTCGAAAAAACTAGGGCAACGCGCTTTAACAATCTTTGCGGGTCCTGCAATGAACTTCATTTTAGCATTTGTTATTTTTGTGATTCTTGGATTTGTACAAGGGGTTCCTATTGACAAACCAATGGTCGGAAAAGTGATGGATAACAGTGCAGCACAGCAAGCTGGATTGAAAGAGAATGATACAATTCAAGCTATTGATGGGAAAAACACAAGTACATGGAAAGATGTTGTTACTATTGTACGTGAAAACCCAAATAAAGAAATTACGTTACAAGTAAAGCGTGATAATGAACAGTTTAATGTGAAAGTAACGCCAACACTCGATAAAGAAGGAAAAGACGAAGTTGGTAGAATCGGTGTGTATTCTCCTGTAGAGAAAACAGTAATGGGTTCTATTAAATCAGGATTTGAACAAACGTACCAATGGACGAAACTAATTTTTGAATCTCTTGTTAAATTAGTAACTGGTCAATTTTCTATTAATGAGTTATCAGGTCCAGTAGGAATTTATAATCTAACAGATCAAGTTGTAGATTATGGGTTTACGCGTGTACTAAGTTTAGCTGCAGTTCTAAGCATTAATCTTGGTTTATTTAATTTATTACCAGTTCCTGCTTTAGATGGTGGCCGTTTATTCTTCTTCTTAATTGAAGCGTTACGAGGGAAACCAATTGATCGCCAAAAAGAAGGAATGGTTCACTTTATTGGTTTTGCATTATTAATGTTACTTATGTTAGTTGTAACTTGGAATGACATTCGTAAGTTTTTCTTGTAAAATAAAGTGAAACTTATAATGAAATAGAGCTCGTAGAATAAAATCCCTCACCTAACTCGAGGTGAGGGGTTTTACTGCGTGTAAGAGTAAAATGAAGAGGTGCAAATAAATGAAACAAAGTATGGTATTCAGTCCTACATTACGTGAAGTTCCAGCTGATGCTGAAATTAAGAGTCATCAGCTATTACTTCGTGCAGGTTTTATGCGTCAAAATGCTTCTGGTATTTATAGCTTTCTACCATTTGGATTAAAAGTATTACACAAAGTAGAACGTATCGTTCGAGAAGAAATGGAGCGCGCAGGAGCTGTAGAATTATTAATGCCAGCTATGCAAGCTGCGGAATTATGGCAAGAATCAGGTCGTTGGTATTCTTACGGATCTGAATTAATGCGTATGAAAGATCGTAATGCTCGTGAATTCGCATTAGGAGCGACACATGAGGAAGTAATTACGGATCTTGTGCGTGATGAAGTGAAATCATATAAAAAATTACCGTTAACATTATACCAAATTCAAACAAAATTCCGTGATGAGCAAAGACCTCGTTTCGGCTTATTACGTGGAAGAGAGTTTCTAATGAAAGATGCATACTCTTTCCATGCTACACAAGAGAGCTTAGATGAAGTATACGATCGTTTATATAAAGCATACTCTAACATTTTTGCTCGCTGTGGCTTGAATTTCCGTGCAGTTATTGCTGATTCTGGAGCAATGGGCGGAAAAGATACACATGAATTTATGGTATTATCTGATGTTGGTGAAGATACAATTGCATACTCTGACACATCTGATTATGCAGCAAACATCGAAATGGCTCCTGTTGTAGCTACGTATACGAAGAGTGACGAAGCAGAAAAAGCACTTGAAAAAGTAGCAACACCAGACCAAAAAGCAATTGAAGAAGTATCTGCATTCTTAAACATCGAAGCTGACAAGTGCATTAAGTCTATGGTGTTTAAAGTAGATGAGAAATTAGTAGTGGTACTTGTTCGTGGTGATCACGAAGTAAACGATGTGAAAGTGAAAAATGTATACGGCGCTTCAGTTGTTGAGCTTGCTTCTCATGAAGAAGTAAAAGCATTATTAAATTGTGAAGTTGGTTCATTAGGACCGATTAATGTAACAGGTGATATCGAAATTATTGCTGATCATGCTGTAGCATCAATTGTTAACGGATGTTCAGGAGCGAATGAAGAAGGATTCCATTATGTAAATGTAAATCCAGAACGTGACTTTAAAGTAAGTCAATATACAGATTTACGCTTCATTCAAGAAGGAGACCAATCTCCAGACGGAAATGGAACAATTCTTTTTGCACGCGGAATTGAAGTTGGTCATGTATTCAAATTAGGAACTCGTTATAGTGAAGCAATGAACGCAACATTCCTGGATGAAAACGGAAAAACACAACCACTTATTATGGGTTGTTACGGTATCGGGGTATCTCGTACAGTGGCAGCAATTGCAGAGCAGTTTAACGATGAGAACGGCTTAGTTTGGCCAAAAGCTGTAGCACCGTTCCATGTGCATGTAATTCCAGTAAATATGAAATCGGATGCACAACGTGAAATGGGTGAAAATATCTACAACTCATTACAAGAACAAGGCTATGAAGTGTTATTAGACGATCGTGCAGAACGTGCAGGTGTTAAATTTGCAGATGCAGATTTATTCGGTCTTCCAGTTCGTGTTACAGTTGGTAAAAAAGCAGACGAAGGTATTGTAGAAGTGAAAGTACGTGCTACAGGTGAGTCTGAAGAAGTAAAAGTAGAAGAACTTCAAACATATATTGCAAATATTTTAAAATAAGAAGAGGTACCTCGTAATGGGGTACCTTCTCTTTCTTTGTAAACGTATTTTGTAAAAGAAGAGGTGAGAAATCTTTCTTTGTGGTACGTTTCAATTTATAATAGCAAATGGAAGGAGAGTGCTTATGTCTTTAACAAATGAACAACAAGAGCGATTTCAAATTTTGCTCCAGCAGTTGCAAATACCAGACGACCTTATAAATCAATATTTACAAGGCGGTGGTATTGAAAGGCTCGTTATTGATAAAGCGAATAAAAGTTGGCATTTTGATTTACAAGTGCCACGTATTTTGCCTACAGAATTATATGAATTGCTAGAAACAAAGCTTAAGCAATCATTTTCTCATATTGCAAGAACAACATTTGCATTAGAAACAGAGAATAAACAATTTACAGAAGAAGAAGTGAGGGCGTATTGGCCGCTTTGTACGGAACGAATTACATTTTCACCTATGTTCGCATACTTAAAGAAGCAGCTTCCACAGGTGAATGGAGTGAAGTTGCTAATAAATGTGAATAACGAGTTGGAGTCTACTGCTTTAAAGAAAAACGTTGCGAAACCAGTAGGGGATCAATACGAAGTTTTTGGATTCCCGCGTTTTCAGTTAGACACACATATACAGCAAAATACAGAAGAAATGCAAAAGTTTCGTGAACAAACGCAGCAAGAAGACCGCGAGCGTGTTATACAAGCTATGGAAGAAATGGCGAAGAAGCAAGCTGAAGAAAGCAGCGTTGTGTATGAAGGACCGATTACACTCGGGTATCTTATTAAGCCAGATGAAGAGATTACACCGATGCGAGAAATTCAAGATGAAGAAAGAAGAAAAACGGTTCAAGGATATGTCTTCCATGTAGAAACAAAAGAGCTTCGTAGTGGACGTACGTTATTAACTTTAAAAATAACGGATTATACGGATTCTATTATGATCAAAATGTTCTCGCGTGACAAAGAAGATATTCCAATGCTGCAATCCTTGAAAAAAGGAATGTGGGTGAAAGCGCGTGGTTCTGTTCAAAACGATACATTCGTTCGAGATTTAGTAATGATTGCAAATGATATTAATGAAATAACAGGACCGTCTCGTAAAGATAAAGCACCAGAAGGCGAAAAACGAGTAGAGCTGCATCTCCATACTCCGATGAGTCAAATGGACGCTGTCACTCCAGTTTCTAAGCTTGTTGCTCAAGCTGGTAAATGGGGACATGAGGCTATTGCGGTTACAGACCATGCCGTGGCTCAGTCTTTCCCAGAGGCGTATTCTGCGGGGAAGAAGGCTGGAGTTAAAGTTATATATGGTGTAGAAGCAAATCTAGTTAATGATGGTGTACCGATAGCGTATAACGAAGCGCATCGTTTACTTGCAGAGGAAACGTATGTTGTTTTCGACGTTGAGACGACAGGTTTATCAGCTGTATACGATACAGTCATTGAGTTGGCTGCCGTAAAAGTAAAGGGTGGCGAAATTATTGATCGCTTTGAATCTTTCGCAAATCCACATCAACCATTATCAGCGACGATTATTGAATTGACAGGTATTACAGATGATATGTTAACTGATGCACCTGAAGTGGACGAAGTGTTTAAAAAGTTTGAGGAATGGATGGGCGACCATACACTTGTTGCCCATAACGCGAGCTTTGATATGGGCTTTATTAACGTAGGTTTTAAAAAGGCTGGACTAGAAAAAACGAATAACCCCGTTATTGATACGTTAGAACTTGCACGATTCTTATTCCCAGAAATGAAAAATCATCGATTAAATACGATGTGTAAAAAACTTGATATTGAATTAACACAACATCACCGTGCGATTTATGATACAGAAGCGACGGGATATTTACTTGTGAAAATGTTGAAAGACGTAATTGAAAAGGGATTTGAATATCACGATCAATTAAATGATAGCATGGGACAAGGGGATGCGTATAAGCGTGGCCGTCCAAGTCATATGACGTTACTTGCCACATCAGATGTTGGATTGAAAAATTTATATAAACTTGTTTCATATTCTCACCTTAATTACTTTTACCGTGTACCACGTGTGCCGAGGTCACTATTAAAAAAATACCGTGAAGGAATTTTAGTAGGAACGGCTTGTGATAAAGGTGAAGTTTTCGAGGCAATGATGCAAAAGGCACCTGAAGAGGTAGAAGAAATTGCCCAGTTCTATGATTACATTGAAGTAATGCCTCCAGAGGTGTTGCGTCATTTAGTAGAACGTGAACTTGTTCGAGACGAAGGTCAATTAAAAACAATTATTTCTAACTTAGTAAAACTAGGTGAGACGTTAGATAAACCAGTTGTTGCTACAGGAAACGTGCATTATTTAGACCCTGAGGATGCAATGTATCGTAAAATTTTAGTCAGTTCGCAGGGCGGAGCCAATCCGTTAAATCGACATTCATTACCGCCAGTACATTTCCGTACAACTGATGAAATGTTAGAATGTTTTTCATTCTTAGGTGAAGATAAAGCGAAAGAAGTTGTTGTAACAAATACACAAAAGATTGCGTCATTAATTGGTGATGTGCATCCAGTAAAAGACGATCTATACACACCGAAAATTGAAGGTGCTGATGATGAAACGCGTGATATGAGTTATAAAATGGCGCGTAGCATTTATGGTGAAGAGCTACCGGAAATTGTAGAAGCACGTTTAGAAAAAGAATTAAAAAGTATTATTGGGCATGGATTCGCCGTAATTTATTTAATTTCACATAAGCTTGTGAAAAAATCGTTAGTAGACGGATATCTAGTAGGTTCGCGTGGATCGGTAGGATCATCATTTGTTGCAACGATGATGGAAATTACAGAAGTAAACCCATTACCACCACACTATGTATGTCCGAAGTGTAAGCAATCAGAATTCTTTAATGATGGTTCTGTAGGCTCTGGTTTTGACTTACCAGATAAAGAATGTCCTGCTTGTAATATTCCATATGTAAAAGATGGACATGACATTCCGTTCGAAACATTCCTTGGATTTAAAGGAGATAAGGTACCCGATATCGATTTGAACTTCTCCGGGGAATACCAACCACGTGCCCATAACTATACGAAAGTACTGTTCGGTGAAGACTATGTATATCGTGCAGGAACGATTGGTACAGTTGCGGAAAAAACTGCTTACGGATATGTAAAAGGTTATGCAAATGATCATAACTTAACGATTCGAAATGCAGAGATTGATCGCTTAGTAGCAGGGTGTACCGGTGTAAAACGTACAACAGGACAGCATCCAGGCGGTATTATCGTTGTGCCAGATTACATGGATATCTTTGATTTCTCACCAATACAGTATCCAGCTGATTCAATTGGTGCTGAATGGAGAACAACGCATTTTGATTTCCACTCGATTCATGATAATTTATTGAAACTTGATATACTAGGACACGATGATCCGACCGTTATTCGTATGTTACAAGATTTAAGTGGTATTGATCCGAAAACAATCCCAACGGATGATCCAGAAGTAATGAAAATTTTCTCTGGTCCAGAATCGTTAGGGGTAACGGAAGAACAAATTAACTGTAAAACAGGTACACTTGGTATACCAGAGTTTGGTACAAAATTCGTAAGACAGATGTTAGAAGAGACAAAACCGACGACATTCTCAGAGTTAGTCCAAATTTCTGGACTATCACATGGTACCGACGTATGGCTTGGTAATGCAAACGAGTTAATTTATAACGGTACATGTACGCTGAGCGAAGTTATCGGTTGTCGTGATGACATCATGGTATATTTAATCTATCAAGGTCTAGATCCATCATTAGCCTTCAAAATCATGGAGTCGGTTCGTAAAGGTAAAGGTGTACCGGAAGAATGGGAAGAAGACATGAAAAATAATAATGTACCAGGTTGGTATATTGATTCATGTAAGAAGATTAAATACATGTTCCCTAAAGCCCATGCGGCTGCTTACGTACTTATGGCTGTACGTATCGCATACTTTAAAGTACATTTTGCACTGTTATTCTATGCCGCATATTTTACAGTTCGTGCAGATGATTTTGATGTAGAGGCAATGGCGAAAGGTTCAGCATCTATACGTGCAAGAATTGATGAAATTGCTCAAAAGGGACTCGATGCTGCGCCGAAAGAGAAGAGTTTATTAACGGTACTAGAAATGACACTTGAAATGTGTGAGCGTGGATACTCATTCCAAAAGGTGGATTTATACCGCTCACATGCAACAGAATTTATTATTGATGGAGATACATTAATCCCTCCATTTAATGCAGTACCTGGTCTTGGCACAAACGCAGCTTTAAGTATTGTAGAAGCACGTAAAAATGGAGACTTCTTATCAAAAGAAGACTTGCAACAGCGAAGTAAGGTTTCGAAAACAATTATTGAGTATTTAGATAGTCAAGGTTGTTTAGGAGACTTACCGGATCAAAACCAGTTATCACTGTTCTAGTAGGTAGGAAAAGTCTTTGCAAATCAACATTTCCTATGATATACTATTAACCGAGATAACCATGTCATGTATATTGTGTAAAGAAAAGAGTGGGGAAACCCACTCTTTCGTGTTACTATCTATGTTTTATCTACGTAGATAGGTAAAAGATTTCTGTCGTATATACATATTTTGTTACAAGTTTTACTTCTTAAATTTGGTAATACTAAGACAGATAATCCCTGCTGAACAGCAGGGGCTTTTGTTAGCTAACGAGAAAGAATAAGATAGACCGTTTTTAAATTGGCGGGGTCTTCTTCTTTTAAATGGTACATGACGGCAGGAAGGAGGCTGTTTATGGATAAGAAAGTCACAGAAGTTGTAGAAGCATTTGCGCAGCCGATCGTTGAAGAGTTAAATCTTGAACTTGTAGATGTAGAGTATGTGAAAGAAGGACAAGACTGGTTCTTACGCGTATTCATCGATTCTGAAAAGGGAGTCGACATTGAAGAATGCGGTGCGGTAAGTGAACGTTTAAGCGAAGCTTTAGATAAAGAGGACCCAATTCCTCATCTTTACTTTTTGGATGTATCATCTCCTGGAGCGGAACGCCCATTAAAGAAAGAAAAAGACTTCCAGCAAGCGGTAGGAAAACAAGTGGCAATTAAAACATATGAGCCGATTGATGGTGAAAAGATGTTTGAAGGAAAACTGCTTTCTTACGATGGTACAACAATAACATTATTATTAACAATTAAAACACGTAAAAAAGAAATCCAAATTTCGATGGATAAAGTCGCAAATGCGCGACTTGCTGTTACGTTTTAGTTAGAAGGGGGATCTTCATGAGCACTGAGTTATTAGATGCTTTGCTCGTATTAGAATCTGAAAAAGGCATTAGCAAAGACATTATTATTGATGCGATTGAAGCAGCTTTAATCTCTGCTTATAAGCGCAATTTTAATCAAGCACAAAACGTTCGTGTGAGCTTTAACCCAGAAGTGGGAACAATTCAAGTTTTAGCACGTAAAGACGTAGTAGACAATGTGTTTGATCCACGTCTTGAAATTTCTGTAGAGGAAGCAAGACAAATTAATCCAAACTACCAAGATGGTGACGTACTAGAAATTGAAGTAACACCAAAAGACTTTGGTCGTATTGCAGCACAAACTGCAAAACAAGTTGTAACACAACGAGTGCGTGAAGCAGAGCGCGGTGTTATTTACTCTGAGTTTAGTGATCGTGAAGAAGATATTATGGTAGGTATTGTACAACGTCAAGATGCTCGTTTCATCTATGTAAGCTTAGGAAAAGTAGAAGCTTTATTACCTGTAAGTGAGCAAATGCCTAATGAGCAATACAAACCACATGATCGTATTCGCGTATTCATTACGAAAGTAGAAAAAACGACAAAAGGACCACAAATTTACGTATCACGTACACATCCTGGTCTTTTAAAACGTTTATTCGAAATGGAAGTTCCTGAAATCTATGATGGAACTGTAGAAATTCGTTCTGTAGCACGTGAAGCTGGCGATCGCTCTAAGATCTCTGTATATGCAGAGAACACTGATGTTGATCCAGTTGGTTCTTGTGTAGGACCAAAAGGGCAACGTGTACAACGCATTGTAGACGAATTAAAAGGTGAAAAAATTGACATCGTTCGCTGGTCAAATGATCCAGTTGAATATGTTGCAAATGCATTAAGCCCATCACAAGTTGTTAAAGTACTTGTAGATGAAGAAGAAAAAGCGACAACAGTAGTTGTTCCAGACCACCAGCTATCATTAGCTATCGGTAAGCGTGGACAAAATGCACGTCTTGCAGCTAAATTAACAGGCTGGAAAATTGACATTAAGAGTGAGTCTGATGCGAAACAACTTGGTATTGTAACAGAAGAAGATAGCGTAATCGCATTTGGATTCGATTCAGTGGAAGACGAAATCGAATAGAGGTGATGAGTATGAGCAATCGAAAAGTTCCGTTACGAAAATGTGTTGCAACGCAAGAAATGAAATCAAAACGAGAGCTCGTTCGCATTGTTCGTTCCAAAGAGGGAGAAGTGTCCATTGATTTAACTGGGAAAAAATCAGGACGAGGTGCTTACTTGTCGAAGGACAAGGAGAGCATTCTTCAAGCTCAAAAGAAAAATGTTTTGGAACATCATCTAAAAGCGAAAATCGACGGTTCTTTATATGAAGAGCTTCTTGAGCTTGTTGAGAAGGAGTCGAAATAAGTGTCCGATTGGAAATCGTTTTTAGGACTAGCAAACCGGGCTCGGAAAATTATTTCGGGTGAAGAACTCGTTTTAAAAGAAGTACGAAGTGGCAAAGCAAAACTTGTATTGCTATCTGAAGATGCGTCAGTAAATACTACAAAACGCATCACAGATAAAACTACGTACTACAACGTACCAATGAGAAAGGTCGAAAATCGACAACAATTAGGGCATGCGATTGGGAGAGATGAGCGAGTCGTTGTAGCTGTGTTAGATGAAGGCTTTGCGAAAAAGCTGCGTAGCATGCTCGATACAAATTACCGGGGGTGAAGGTATGAGTAAAATTCGAGTGCATGAATATGCAAAAAAACATAATATCTCAAGTAAAGATCTTATGACAAAACTAAAAGAAATGAATATCGAGGTTTCGAATCATATGACAATGTTAGACGATGAAGTAGTAAATAAATTAGATAATGAATATCAAACTGAAAAACCTTCTGTTGCAGATGAGTTTGAAGTAGAAGAAAAAGTTGTTCGCAGTAAAAAGAACAGCAATAAGAAAAAGAAAAAAGGCAAAGGAAACGAAGACAAACGTCAAGAGAACTTTGCTGGTAGACAACAAACTCAAATTGTAGAAACACCAGATAAAATTACTTTCTCTGGAAGCCTTACAGTAGGAGATCTTGCTAAAAAATTAAGCAAAGAGCCATCTGAAATTATTAAGAAGCTCTTCATGCTTGGAATTATGGCAACAATTAACCAAGACTTGGATAAAGATACAATTGAGTTAATTGCTAACGACTACGGTATTGAAGTAGAAGAAGAAGTAATTGTGAGCGAGACTGAGTTTGAAACATTCATTGATGAGCAAGATGATGAAGAGAACTTAAAAGAACGTCCAGCTGTAGTTACAATCATGGGACACGTTGACCACGGTAAAACAACATTACTGGATTCTATTCGTAACTCAAAAGTAACTGCAGGCGAAGCGGGTGGAATTACTCAGCATATCGGTGCATATCAAGTTGAAGTAAACGATAAGAAGATTACATTCTTAGATACACCTGGTCACGCAGCATTTACAACGATGCGTGCTCGTGGTGCACAAGTAACGGATATTACAATCCTTGTTGTTGCAGCGGATGACGGTGTTATGCCACAAACGGTTGAAGCAATTAACCATGCGAAGGCAGCAGGAGTACCAATTATTGTTGCTGTGAATAAAATGGATAAACCAGCTGCAAACCCTGATCGCGTAATGCAAGAACTAACAGAATATGAATTAGTTCCAGAAGCTTGGGGCGGAGATACTATTTTCGTACCAATTTCTGCAATTCAAGGCGAAGGCATTGACAACTTACTAGAAATGATCCTTCTTGTAAGTGAAGTAGAAGAATATAAAGCAAATCCAAACCGCTATGCAACTGGTACAGTAATCGAAGCACAGCTTGATAAAGGTAAAGGAACTATCGCGACATTACTTGTTCAAAACGGTACGCTTCGAGTTGGAGATCCAATCGTTGTTGGAACTTCATTCGGACGTGTTCGTGCAATGGTAAGTGATATTGGTCGTCGTGTAAAAGTTGCTGGTCCATCAACTCCTGTTGAAATTACTGGTTTAAACGAAGTACCACAGGCTGGAGATCGTTTCATGGCATTCGCTGATGAGAAGAAAGCTCGTCAAATTGGTGAATCACGTGCACAAGAAGCGTTAGTTGCACAACGTGGTGAGAAATCTAAATTAAGCCTTGAAGATTTATTCCAACAAATCCAAGAGGGCGATGTAAAAGAAATTAACTTAATCGTAAAAGCAGACGTACAAGGTTCTGTTGAAGCGATGGCAGCATCACTTCGTAAAATTGATGTTGAAGGCGTAAAAGTTAAAATCATTCACACTGGTGTAGGTGCGATTACAGAATCTGATATCATTTTAGCTTCTGCATCTAATGCAATTGTAATTGGATTTAACGTACGTCCAGATGTGAACGCGAAGCGTACAGCTGAATTAGAGAACGTTGATATTCGTTTACACCGTATTATTTATAAAGTAATCGAAGAGATTGAAGCAGCGATGCAAGGTATGCTTGATCCAGAATTCGAAGAAAAAGTAATCGGTCAAGCAGAAGTTCGTCAAACGTTTAAAGTAACAAAAGTTGGAACAATCGCAGGTTGTTATGTAACAGACGGTAAAATTACGCGTGATAGTGGCGTACGTATTATCCGTGACGGCGTAGTAATTTTCGAAGGACAACTTGATACGTTAAAACGTTTCAAAGACGACGTAAAAGAAGTTGCACAAAACTATGAGTGTGGTATTACAATTGAGAGATATAATGATCTTAAAGAAGGGGACATCATTGAAGCGTACATTATGGAAGAAGTGAAGCGATGATTATCGCTTCACTCTCATTCGAGTGTATGATTTACGATGTGCATTCTTTAAAAGAGAAACGTGCAATTTTACAACGTGTGTTAACTCGTGTGAAACAGCGCTATAATGTAGCTGTTTCTGAAGTTGGGCACCAAGATGTATGGCAACGTACAGAAATTGCAATTGTTTCCGTATCCTCAAATCGTGTTATCTGTGAAAAAGAAATGAATCGTGTACTTGAGTACATCGATTCATTTCCTGAAATTGAACGTACAATAACACATTTGGAATGGTATTGAATGAGGTGAAGAGTTATGAAATTACGTGCGAACCGTGTGGGCGAGCAAATGAAAAAAGAATTAGGCGATATTATCAGTCGTAAAATTAAAGACCCACGTATTGGATTTGTTACAGTAACAGATGTACAAGTGAGTGGTGATTTACAAATTGCTAAAGTATATATTTCTGTTTTAGGTGACGAAGAACAGAAAGAAAATACTTTAAAAGGTTTAGCGAAGGCAAAAGGCTTTATTCGTTCAGAAATTGGCCAACGTATTCGTCTTCGTAAAACACCGGAAATTACCTTTGAGTTTGATGAGTCTATCGGATATGGTCATCGAATTGATACACTTTTACATGAAATTAATAAAGACGGTAAACGTGAAGAATAATGGATAGACATTTGTCTATCCATTTTTTCAATGCAAAATAAGTTTTGGATATTTAATACGAAAGAATTATGATGAGGTGAACATATATGGAAGGTGTAGTATTATTACATAAGCCAAAAGGCATGACATCACATGATTGTGTATTTAAATTAAGAAAGATATTGCGAGAAAAGAGAATTGGTCATACGGGAACATTAGATCCAGATGTAACAGGAGTATTACCAATTTGCGTTGGAAGAGCAACGAAAATTGCACAATTTTTAACAAGTGAAACGAAAACATATGAAGGTGAAGTAACATTAGGGTTTTCAACGACAACTGAAGACGCTTCTGGTGAGGTTGTTGAAACGAAAAATGTAGATCGTACTATTACTCGTATGGAAGTAGAGAAAGTCCTTGCGGAATTAACAGGCACGATTGAACAAATGCCACCAATGTTCTCGGCTGTAAAAGTAAACGGGAAAAAATTATATGAATATGCAAGAGCAGGACAAGAGGTGGAACGTCCAGTTCGTACAATTACAATTCATGAATTCGTATTACTTGATGATCGTGAAGTTTTTGAAGGAGAAAATATTTCATTCCGTTTCCGTGTAACGTGTAGTAAAGGAACATATGTAAGAACGTTAGCTGTAATGATCGGGGAGAAACTTGGTTTCCCATCACATATGTCTCACCTTGTAAGAACGGCATCTGGTGAATTTTTATTAGAAGATTGCATATCATTTGAAGAAATTGAAGAAAACGTGCAAAATGGAACAGTAGAGTCTATCTTCATTTCAATTGATGAAGCATTAAGTAAGTTTTCAAAAATCGTTGTAGATGAAAAGCAAGCAGAGAAAATAAAGAATGGTATGTTCTTAAAGAATGAATTAGAAATAACAGCACCATTTATTACAGTGTTTGATAAAAATGATCGTTGCTTAGCAATTTATGAACATCATCCGAAACATCCTGGCATGTTAAAGCCGATGAAAGTACTTGTGAATAATCAAGAACTAAAGCTATAATGAATTATTGGAAGGATTATTACAGAAAAAGGTGAATTCAAGCGTGAAACTTATTCATTTAACTCATCCACATGAACAAAATAAATTAGAATTACCACCTACTGTAATGGCATTAGGATTTTTTGATGGCATTCATTTAGGACATCAATGTGTAATTCGAACTGCGAAAAAAATAGCGGACGAACGAGGATATAAAAGTGCAGTTATGACATTTCATCCTCATCCATCTGTTGTTTTAGGGAAAAAGGATGCGCATGTGGAGTATATTACACCAATGCGTGATAAAGAAAAAATAGTCGAAAGCTTAGGAATCGATATATTATATGTGATTAAATTTGATGAATCATTTGCAGGGTTATTACCGCAACAATTTGTAGATGATTATATTATTGGTTTAAATGTAAAGCATGTAGTAGCAGGGTTTGATTATTCATATGGACGTTTAGGAAAAGGAAAGATGGAGACTTTACCATTTCATGCAAGAGGGGAGTTTACACAGACTGTGATTGAAAAAGTTGAATTTCAAGAAGAGAAAGTAAGTTCTACAGCATTACGAAAGTTAATTCGAAATGGCGAAATGGAGCAAATTCCATCTATTTTAGGTAGAGCCTATACTGTAGCGGGAACAGTTATACACGGCGACAAACGTGGGCGTCAAATTGGTTTCCCGACAGCTAATGTAGGTTTAAGTGATGAGTATTTATTGCCACCTGTAGGTGTTTATGCAGTGAGATTAAAAGTTCACGATGAATGGTACGATGGTGTATGTAATATTGGATATAAACCGACTTTTAAAGAAGATGAGCGTCAATTATCAATTGAAGTGCACTTATTTGAATTTAACAAAGATATATACGATCAAAATGTTACAGTAGAGTGGCATATGCGTATAAGAGCAGAAAAGAAATTCAACGGTATTGATGAGTTAGTTGAACAAATCGCAAAAGATAAGAAAACAGCACAAGAATATTTTATGAGCGAAAAGAATATACTTGCTTTTTCAAATGAAAAGTAGTATTCTATGTTATGTACTTTATGACAACCATTGCTTGGCATTGCGACTCACCGACGCTTGCTAGGTAATTGGGGGTTTAATTAATAGGAGGTGAAATAGGATGGCTTTAACACAAGAACGTAAAAATGAAATCATTGCACAATTTAGAACTCATGAGACTGATACTGGTTCTCCAGAGGTTCAAATTGCTGTCCTAACGGAGCAAATTAACACTCTAAACGAGCACTTACGTACTCACAAGAAAGATCATCATTCACGTCGTGGTCTATTAAAGATGGTTGGTAAACGTCGTAACTTACTAACTTACCTTCGTAATAGCGATATCACACGTTACCGTGAATTAATCACAAAGCTTGGCTTACGTCGATAGTCAAAGAAGCGGGAATATTCCCGCTTTTTTGTTAGGTAAAAATATATCTTCTACGCTTTATAGCTTACTTAATTTTAGGCAATACTAGAGGTAGAATATTGTGATATACTATCCATTTACATAGAAGAATTGAATACTTTAAATTGAGAGGGGTACTTAAATGAGTCAAGAAAAGCAAGTCTTCTCGATAGATTTAGCTGGTCGCCAGCTAACAGTTGAAACTGGTCAGCTTGCAAAACAAGCGAACGGAGCAGTATTAGTAAGATATGGCGATACAGCGGTTCTATCTACAGCAACTGCATCAAAAGAAGCAAAAAATGTAGATTTCTTCCCACTTACAGTAAACTATGAAGAGCGTTTATATGCAGTCGGAAAAATTCCTGGCGGTTTTATTAAGCGTGAAGGTCGTCCAAGTGAAAAAGCAATTTTGGCAAGTCGTTTAATCGACCGTCCAATTCGTCCGCTATTCGCAGATGGATTCCGTAACGAAGTACAAGTTGTCAGCATTGTAATGAGTGTTGATCAAGATTGTTCTTCTGAAATGGCAGCTATGCTTGGTTCTTCATTAGCGTTATCGATTTCAGATATTCCATTTGAAGGTCCAATCGCTGGTGCGACAGTTGGCCGTATTAATGGCGAATTCGTTATTAACCCAACAGTAGAACAGCAAGAACAAAGTGATATCCACTTAGTTGTAGCTGGTACGAAAGATGCGATTAACATGGTTGAAGCAGGAGCAGATCAAGTACCTGAAGAAACAATGTTAGAAGCAATTATGTTTGGTCATGACGAAATTAAACGTCTAATTGCATTCCAAGAAGAGATTGTACAAGCTGTAGGTAAAGAGAAATCAGAAGTGAAACTTTATGAAGTTGACGCTGATCTTAACCAAGCTGTACGTGAAATGGCTGAAGAAGATATGCATTCAGCAATTCAAGTACATGAGAAACATGCACGTGAAGATGCAATTAACGAAGTGAAAAAGCGTGTTATTGAGCATTACGAAGCGCAGGAAGCTGACGCTGATACATTAGGACAAGTAAATGAGATTTTATATAAAATTGTAAAAGAAGAAGTACGTCGTCTTATTACAGTTGAAAAAATCCGTCCAGATGGCCGTAAAGGTGACGAAATCCGTCCATTAGCATCAGAGGTTGGTATTTTATCTCGTACACACGGTTCTGGTTTGTTCACTCGTGGACAAACACAAGCATTAAGTATTTGTACATTAGGTGCATTAGGCGATGTGCAAATTTTAGATGGTCTTGGTGTAGAAGAATCAAAACGCTTTATGCACCATTACAATTTCCCATCATTTAGTGTTGGTGAAACAAGACCAATGCGTGGACCAGGTCGTCGTGAAATCGGTCACGGTGCACTAGGAGAACGCGCACTTGAGCCTGTAATTCCATCTGAAAAAGATTTCCCATACACAGTACGTCTTGTATCTGAAGTTTTAGAATCAAATGGTTCTACTTCACAAGCAAGTATTTGTGGTAGTACTTTAGCAATGATGGATGCTGGTGTTCCACTTAAAGCTCCAGTTGCAGGTATTGCAATGGGTCTAGTTAAAACTGGTGAGCATTACACAATTTTATCTGATATTCAAGGTATGGAAGATCATTTAGGTGATATGGACTTTAAAGTAGCAGGTACAGCACAAGGTGTAACTGCACTACAAATGGACATTAAAATTGATGGTCTATCTCGTGAAATTTTAGAAGAGGCATTACAACAAGCGAAAGTTGGTCGTGTGCACATTCTAAATCATATGTTATCTGTTATTCCAGAGCCACGCACTGAATTATCAGCGTACGCTCCAAAGATTATTACAATGACAATTAATCCAGATAAAATCCGTGACGTTATCGGACCGAGCGGTAAACAAATCAATAAAATTATTGAAGAAACTGGCGTTAAAATTGACATCGAGCAAGATGGCACAGTATTCATTTCTTCAATAAACCAAGAAATGAACGACAAAGCTAAGAAAATTATTGAAGATATCGTTCGCGAAGTACAAGTAGGTGAAATCTACGAAGGAAAAGTGAAACGTGTTGAGAAATTCGGTGCTTTCGTTGAATTATTCAGCGGTAAAGATGGATTAGTTCATATTTCTGAACTTGCACTTGAGCGTGTAGGTAAAGTAGAAGACGTTGTAAAAATCGGTGATGTAATTACAGTTAAAGTTATCGAGATTGACAAGCAAGGTCGCGTAAATCTATCTAGAAAAGTATTGCTAAAAGAAGAGCAAGAAAAAGAAGCTGCTAAAGAAGAAAACAAACAAGAGCAGCAATAAGTAAAAGCCAGTTTAACTGGCTTTTTTTGTTATGTAAAAATATGATTTATATATATTTTTATGTCAGCATAGGTATAGTTTTCATTATAACGCTCAAATTAACAAAGATAAGAAGAAAATGTTTTTATATAGTTAATTTGGGAGGGTTTATATGAAAGTTCGTATATTGGCATACATATGTATATTTTCTTTATATGTCAGTTTAGGCTCTTATTCTGTTTTTGCACAAGATAACTTGCATGAAGAAATTCAAAAGCATGCAAAAAAGTATGAGATTGCACCTCAAAATGCGATGATTGATAAAATATGGAAGGCAACACCTGGATATAATGGAAGACAAGTGGATATTGAAGCATCGTATAATAATATGAAGAAGCTAAAGGAATTTGATCAAAAATATCTTGAATTCAAAGAAGTCTCACCGAGTGTTCATTTAGAAGATTTATCACCCGCTCCAATTTATAGAGGGCATCCAAATAAAAAGATGGTAGGATTAACAATAAATGTGGCATGGGGAAATGAGTATTTGCCTCGCATATTAGAGATATTGAAAAAGCATGATGTGAAGGCCACTTTCTTTTTAGAAGGACGTTGGGTGAAAGAAAATTTACGATTTGCAAAAATGATTGTCGATGCAAATCAAGAAGTCGGAAATCATTCTTATACGCACCCTAATATGAAAACGCTATCGTCTGATGAAATACGAGAGCAGTTACAAAAAACAAATCGAATGATAGAAGTAGTAACGAATCAAAAAGTAAGATGGTTTGCCCCGCCGAGTGGAAGTTTTCGGGATGAAGTCGTGAAAATCGCTGATGATTTCCAAATGGGAACGATTATGTGGACTGTCGATACAATCGATTGGAAGCGACCTGAGCCAGATGTACTATTGCAGAGAGTAATGAGAAAAATACACCCAGGTGCTATCGTATTAATGCATCCTACTTCGTCAACGGCAGAAGCATTAGATACAATGATTAAAAAATTGAAGGAACAAGGATATAAAGTGGGGAATATAACAGAATTACTGGATGAAAAACGTGTGGATTAAATACATTTGCATGACATTCATCCTTAAACTTGTTATCATTAAATAATAGCACTTATTTAGAGAAACTGGCAGTAGGAGGAAAGTTTTTGATTAAAAAATATACTTGTAAAAATGGTGTAAGAATAGTTATGGAGAATATACCAACTGTAAGATCGGTTGCGATTGGTATTTGGATCCATGCGGGATCAAGAAATGAAAATGAAAAAAATAACGGGATTTCTCACTTTTTAGAGCATATGTTCTTTAAAGGGACAGAAACACGTAGTGCACGAGAGATTGCAGAATCATTTGATAGCATTGGTGGTCAAGTGAATGCATTTACTTCAAAAGAATATACATGTTACTATGCAAAAGTATTAGATGAGCATGCTAAATATGCTTTAGATGTTTTAGCAGATATGTTCTTTAATTCAACATTTGATGAGGAAGAACTGAAAAAAGAGAAGAATGTCGTATGTGAAGAAATTAAAATGTACGAAGATGCTCCAGATGATATTGTGCATGATATGTTAACGAAAGCAACATATGAAACGCATCCACTTGGATATCCTATTTTAGGAACAGAAGAAACGCTTAATACGTTTACAGGTGATACGTTACGTCAATATATAAAAGATCATTACACACCTGAAAATGTAGTTGTATCAATCGCAGGAAATATTGATGAAGCATTTTTACAAACAGTGGAGCAATATTTCGGTAGTTATGAAGGAACAACAAACCGTGAACAAGTACATAGCCCAATTTTCCATTTCAATAAGGTAGCCCGTAAAAAAGAAACGGAACAAGCTCATTTATGTCTAGGATATAAAGGCTTACAAATGGGACACGAAGATATTTATAACTTAATTGTATTAAATAATGTTTTAGGCGGTAGCATGAGTAGCCGTTTATTCCAAGAAGTACGTGAGCAACGTGGATTAGCTTACTCAGTATTTTCTTACCACTCTTCTTATGAAGATACAGGCATGTTAACACTTTACGGTGGAACAGGTAGCCAACAATTAGATACATTGTATGAAACAATGCAAGAAACATTAGAGACATTGAAAAATACAGGTATTACAGAAAAAGAGCTTATGAATAGTAAAGAGCAATTAAAAGGAAACTTAATGTTAAGTTTAGAAAGTACAAATAGCCGTATGAGCCGTAACGGTAAAAATGAATTGCTTCTTCGTAAACATCGTTCACTTGATGAGATTATTGAAAGTGTAAACACTGTAACAAAAGAAAATGTGGACGGATTAATTCGCAATATGTTTACTGACGAGTTCTCTGCGGCACTTATTAGTCCAGACGGAAAACTTCCAAAAGGAATAAAACTATAATCAATTTTTACGATGTATAAAAAATAACCTTCTCTCTTTTTAAATGAGAGAAGGTTATTTTTTTTATACATATAGAATAGGTACTAATTATAGACAATGCAAATGAAAAATTCATTAGGGGAGTGGAGTGTGTATGCGATTAAGTGAATTAAGTGGTAAAGAGGTTGTAGATATAGAAAAAGCGGAAAAAATGGGAGTCTTAGGTTATATGGATTTAGAGATTAATGAGAAAGACGGGCAAATACAAACACTTATAATACCTGTAGGGAAGTGGGGAGGTTTTAAAAAGGAACCACAAGAAGTAAGGGTGGCATGGAGTCAAATAAAGAAAGTCGGACACGATATGCTTCTTTGTGATAGTATAGATCGTTCAAATTCGGAGTGAAGGATGGCCATTTTGGTCATCTTTTTTTGTATCTACATAGAAACCTGATAAATCATATGTGCATTTGGATTTTCAATCACCATAAACTCGTACATTACATATGATGTGGAGGAAAAAGAAAAAGTAGGCACTTTTCTTATAAATGACAGAAAAAGAAGGTGAATTAGGGAATGTTGACTGAGATGCATATTGCTGTCATAGGAGGAGATGCAAGGCAGCTAGAAGTAATTCGTAAGCTAGTTGAATTGGATGCGAAACTTTCTTTGATAGGTTTTGATCAGTTAGATCATGGTTTCACAGGGGCAGCAAAAGAAAGTATACAAAATTTAGATTTCACTTCTGTAGACGCAATTATTTTGCCGGTTGCCGGTACAAATGCCAAAGGAGAAGTAGATACTATTTTTTCAAATGAAAAAGTTTCAATAACGAAAGAACAAATTGAAAATACACCAGAACACTTTACTATATATTCAGGTATTGGTACACCTTACTTGGAAAATCTCGTATCTACTACGAACCGAAAACTTGTTAAATTATTTGATCGTGATGATGTAGCAATATACAATTCTATTCCAACGGTAGAAGGTACATTAATGATGGTAATTCAACATACCGACTATACAATTCATGGGTCCAATGTAATGGTTCTAGGATTTGGTAGAACAGGAATGAGTGTTGCGAGAGCATTTCAATCATTAGGAGCCCATGTCAAAGTTGGAGCAAGACGATCTGAACATATTGCACGTATTACAGAAATGATGTTTTCTCCTTTTCATATGCAAGACATAGAGAAAGAAGTAGGAAATATCGATATTGTAATTAATACGATTCCGCACCTCGTTGTAACAGCGAATGTTATTGCAAAAATGCCAGCTCATACGTTAGTGATTGATTTAGCTTCTAAACCAGGCGGTACCGACTTTAGATATGCAGAAAAAAGAGGAGTCAAAGCATTGCTAGCACCTGGATTACCAGGTATTGTTGCCCCAAAAACGGCTGGGCAAATCTTAGCAAATGTTCTTTCTCAGTTATTAGCAGCAGATGCAATCGCAAAGGAGGAGGAAAAGAAATGAGTTTGAAGGGGAAACGAATTGGTTTCGGATTTACAGGTTCACATTGTACGTATGAGGAAGTTATGCCGCACTTAGAAAAATTAATTGCTGAAGGAGCAGAAGTACGTCCTGTTGTTTCATACACTGTTCAATCAACAAATACTAGATTTGGAGAAGGAGCAGAGTGGATTAAGAAGATTGAAGAAATAACAGGTTTTAAAGCAATTAATTCAATTGTTGGAGCAGAGCCACTTGGACCTAAAATTCCATTAGACTGCATGGTAATCGCTCCTTTAACAGGAAATTCTATGAGTAAATTTGCAAATGCAATGACAGATTCTCCAGTACTAATGGCAGCAAAAGCGACGCTAAGAAATGGCAAGCCTGTCGTATTGGCGGTTTCGACGAATGATGCTTTAGGGTTAAATGGGGTAAATCTAATTACACCAACAAGGTGACGACAAAGCATAAACGCTTATATGTCGCCATCTTGAGGGAGCTTAGGGTAAAGCACAAGTTCGAAATCATCGAGCCTTTGCCACTTTTCCTTTTTATAAACAGCCTTTTCTAAAACCGACTTTAGGAGGCTGTTTTTCTTTTTGGGATCATCTGTTTTAAAGTACAGATCAAGAACATGCTCCACTTGAGGTATTGTATCTTTCTTGACTTTTTCCTTCTTAATTTCGGTTTTAATTTCTTTCTTTAAGTTTTCCATAGTGGAAGTAATTTCAGTTATACGGTCAGAAACTACATTCGAGCGTTCTAAAAACATATCGACTGTGTAAACGCCACGTTCTAATAAATCATGTAAATTATTTTTTTGTTTTTGGACATCCATTAATTCTTTTTCAAGCTTGCGTAATGCAGCTTCATTCATTTGAATGACTTGTGTTTCTTTTAATTTGTCATCTTGCTTATGTTTTTCAAAATCAGCTTTATAATTGATGTACCATTCTTTTAATGCCTCGAGTAAATGCTTCTCAATTAATTCAGTATAACTTGATTTGTTTTCACAGCCACGGTGTTTACAATCCATCGTTTCTTTTCGGTTCTTCGGATAACGTTGGACCATGCTATAACCACATTTACTACATTTAATAATGCCAGCTAAAGGATTTTTAATTCCATTCGTATTGTAAGGAACGTGATATCTTGAGTTTAATTTCTCTTGTACTTGTTCAAATAAACTTTCAGGTATGATTGGCTCATGTTTGCCATCAGCAATAATCCAATCTGATTTTTCTTGTCTTGCACAACTACGTTTCACAGCGTCAGGATGTTTTACTTCTTTTCTCTTTTGCCAAGTCACCTTTCCGATGTACACATTGTTTTTTAATATATCTAAGATGCTGTAGGGGTTCCATTCATTACCTAGCTTACTTTTGTAGCCAAGATCATTTAACTTGCTCCTAATTGCATTTGCTCCCATATCCTCATTTGCATACCAATCAAATATCATTCTTACAACTGAAGCTTCTTCTGGATTAATTGTTAAAGTACGTTCTCGCTTATTTAAGCGATGGATATCATATCCGAATGGTGCATGTGTACCAAGATAATTCCCAGCCTCTACACTGGCTACACGACCTCGTTGCATACGTCGTGTAATAATCTTTAACTCCTTACGAGCCATAAACGCTTCAAATTCGCTGTATTCTTCATCCCACTCATCATTAAGGTCATAAGTCTTCCTAGGTGTCATAATCTTCGTATTCGAGCGTTTAAACGTCTCTAAAATGATTCCTTGTTCTTTCATACCACCACGACCTAAACGGTCCATATCCATACAAAGAACAACATCATATTTGTTATCTTCAATTTCTTCAAGCAATGCTAACATCTCAGGTCGTTTCACTAAACTCTCACCAGAAACGATTTCCTCACGGACAGCTAAAACATTTAAGTTCATTTCCTTGGCAATTTTCAGCAGGGTAGAGCGGTGTTTTGCTAGCGTTTCACCTTCGCCGCGTGCTTCGGCTTCGAGATCAGCACGGGATTTTCTTAGGTAGATTGCGGTTTTCATAGTAGGAACCTCCTTGTTATTAGTTATTATACGAATAGAAAGTGGAATAAATTATAAATAGTTGTTAAGATATTTTGTATTAAAGAGTACCAGAATTTTTTTATGTAGTTAGGTATGTTTGTGAAAAAACGGTTTGTAAGTGACTAGCTAACAACTGACTCTCATAATGTAACAAACGTTGTCTTGCAATCTGAAATGAAACATTAAAAGTTTGTGCAATGAAATGTATTGATTCCATTCTTGTTTCAGGGAAGTCTAGTTTTCTTAACATAAAAGTGGGAATGCAAAAATGTAGCATGAAATTCTTAGCCTTGTTTTCTTGATAGTCTAAAAATAGTTTCGGTATACATAGTTGATTTCCTGCATGAAACAGCACATGACAAAGTTCATGACCGAAATCCTCCCATTGATGGTAAGAAGCGATTCTATTGTCAATAATGATACTGGGCAAATTATTTCTGCAAATAGCGCGACTACCAAACGGAGCAAAATGTAACCAGATATTCAGTTTTTGAGAAATAGTTATCATATCAAGTTGTTCAGGAATAAAGATAGATAGAGAATAGTACAATTTTTTTATATAGTCTTCTGTTTGTGTTGTATAGTAGGGCTGTGTTTTATGCATATTATTCACTCCATCTCGAATTAGAACATTTGTTCTAATTTTAAACCGAAATAGTTAATTACGTAAACCCATTTAGAACAGTTCTTTGTAGAATTGAGTTATAGTAAGTAAAAGCTAAATTATGAATCATGGATGAAAAAACGTACGTTCTGTTATATAATTAAGCTAATAGAATTATAAAAAGAGGGGGAGGTATTATGAAAAGGTATATAATTATTATATCGGTCTGGTTAATGACTATTGGATTAATTATCCTCAATTTTATAACCCCACCTTCAAAATCATGGGTTAATTTTTGGACAAATGGAACTATAATATTAGGATGGATATTATTAGCCATTCAAACTACTTATAATAATTTAGATATATTTTTTATGTTTGTAAAAAGAATGAAGTTTCAGATACAGAATCCAGATTGTGTGTGGAATATGAGAATGTATATGATGACGAATGCATCAGGAAATTTATTAGATGAATTAGATTTAAAATTAGCGCAGATTTATACTGCAGATCAATTGAAAATTAGGCAAATCAGTATGGTCAGAAGGGATTATAAATTAGGTGCGATTCGTTTTGAAGTAAACTATAATGAAGATAAAAAAGAATTTATTTTTGATATTCAAGATATGGAAGTAAGTTATCGTGGAAGTAAGCGAATTTTTGATGATAAATTAGACATCCTTATTAATGATTTAAGAAGAGTATTTCAGCCATATAATGAAAGGTATCATGTCGGTATTGAGTTTAAAGAATTGAACCCATACTTTGGTTTATTTTTAAAGAAATTAGATTCAAAAAATATTGATGGTTTTAATGTTAGTTTTCATATGAAGGATAGTCAAATTAATGTATATAAAAAACAAATTGAGATTAGTAGTGGGAATTATGAGAACTTAAAAAGTACAGCGAAAAGCTACTTAGCTTTATCGCCTAATTAATTAGGTGGTTAAGCAAGTAGCTTTTTATATATGTCTATAGCTATATCTAATTCTGTTTCTATATCTTGGTAGGAATTATGTAGGGTAATAGACCCTCTTTTAGAGATTCCTATTGAATGTTCTTGAAAGTCTTTCACATATTTCATTTGTACATAAGAGACTTCTCCTTTTTCAATCATTTCTCTTACCCTAGGGTCTCTATCAACATCTTTCCCGAAATATGCAGCGGAATCTAGATTTAAACTATTAAGTATTTTTAACCACATTCCAGATATTTCAGGTACTTTAGTAATGATTTTAGAAAAGTCTACATCAATTTTAGATAACTTATATATTTTTTGTTCATTTAATGTTTTCATGACTTCTTCAGATGAATCGGTGTTAAGGCGTAAAAGTGCTAATTCCTGCTCTAAATTACAGAATGTATAGAATTTATGAGGCTTTAAATAATAAGCAAATTCTCGTCCAAAAACCCTACCTAAAACTTTTTCTTTTGTTTCGTGATAACAGTCAAATGTACGGAAATTTTGTAAATATTCATTGGGGTTGGGGGTAAGCTGTGTCCGTGGTTCTCCTTCCAGTAAAGATGTTCCATCAGGTTCTACTAATTGTAATTGATTAGCAGTATTAAATTCTTCAGTATAAAATTTAATTGCCTTGCAAATAAAATAAGATTTGCCCATGATGATTCCCTTCCTTACATACTCATTTATATATGCTGAGTTTATTTAAATTTCGCCGAAATATATGAATCTAAGGTAGAATTAACCAATGGTGTTGTAAAGAAAAACACGCAATAAAGCGTGTAATTACTCTAACTTATACAAAAATTAATATTGTTTATCTCCAGGTTCTCGTTTGTTCTCTTTCGATTTAATAAAATCCCAAAATCGTTTTAATTCCTCTTGTTTTTCTGGAGAAGCATCTTTTATGTCTTTGAACCAAAGACCGAGTTCTGGATCATTGAGTGTTTTTTCTAAATCAATATCTATATCTTTTTCTTCTTTTTTTATTGATACAGATTTTTCATTGAGTAGGAAATCTATAGAAACATCAAAAAAGTTTGCGATTTCAAGTAAACGTGATTTTCTTGGTAAGCGGTCATCGCTATTTTCATAATGTGTAATAGAAGAACGAGGGATATTTAGTTTGGCTGCTAATTCTTCCTGTGAAAGTCCTTTAGATTCTCTTAACTCTTTTAATTTGGTTGAAAATGACAAGTCTATCCCCCCTTAATTATAAATAAAATTTTATCATGTTATGTTCGTAAAAAAAACAGTGCGAAAAACGAACATAATTATTGACAAGTGTGTTTTTTGGACATATTATATGTTTATGAGGTGCGAAAAACGAACATTGAGTGGTGAGAAAAATGAATAAGATAACAATGCTAAGAAAAGAAAAAGGGATAACTCAAAAGAAATTATCGCTAGAGGTTGGAATAACTAGAGCGTATTTATCAAATTTAGAGAATGGAAAGCATAAACCATCTTTAGAAGTAGCTTTAAGGATTGCAGAAATATTAGAGAGTACCGTAGAAAAAATTTTTAAATAAAATGTGCGAAAAACGAACGAGTTTATGTATTGTTGAAAGTAGGTGAGAAAATGCCATCAACTAACATGGCAGTACCAACAGAGCCGTCGCATAAACATATAAAAAGTACTTCAAGAGGTGATACCATGAGCCAACAAGAAGAATATGCGGCGACTTATGAATTTGGAAAAACGAAAGTCCATGTTGTGGCTCCTGAGCCAAAATCACAAAAGGATATTGATAAAATCCGTCAAGCATATTACAAGGCTGGTTGGGCCATCATCAAAGAAATACAAGTAAAAGAAAACGTTGAGGAATAGTTCCTCTCTTTTTATACGAAAAGTAGACAAGTTACATATGTACTAAGTTCATTGTAACTATTTGAAAACTAAATATGGAGGCGAACAGATATGGGAACAAGCATATACTGCAATTCAGCAATAGGAGAATTATTACAGAATGCCAGAGAATGTTGTGACAATGTTCAACTGAAAACAAAGAAAGGGTTATCTAAGTACCTTGGTATTACACATGAACGATTAACCCGTATTGAATCTGGACTTTCTAAACCAGAATTTGAACTTGCGATGGATTGGTGCCATGCAACAGGAGCAAAGTTGAATCAACAAGCGATTAAACATATTTATGGTGTTGGGTTACCGCCTACAGATCCACGCTTAACTCAAGATGTAAATCTACAATTGATGAACTACATTAAGCAAGCTGAAGAGGGAATTGCGGCAGCGAAAGAAATTATGAACTTACAAGTTACAACAAGGTCATGGAAGCATGATGAAAAGAAGAAACATGAGTACGCAGTTCATGCAAAAGAAATCTTCGATACAATCCAAGCTACTCAATGTGTAGTACAAGCTCTTGAGCAAGTTCATTTTGGCATTATGGAACAAATACAAAGAAGTTGGTTGCAAAAGGCTATGGCGGAAAACGTTATTATTCAATCGGTGGATAGCTTACTGACTTTAACAAAGGTGCTGTAAAGGGGGAAGGGAAATGACAGTAGATTATAAGAAACCGAGTCTAAGAGAATATAAGGAATTAATTCGCTATGATGCAAAACTAACTGGTGAAATTAAAATAGCAGAATTACTTAATGAGGATTCAAAAACAGTTGAGTTAAAGCAAGAGAAGAAATTGTTGGGGATTCGAATCAAGATTATCGAAGCGTCATTCATTTTGAAACATAAATGGGCAAATAAAAAAGCTACCGCCTAGACAACAGTAGCTCTCAAAAACATCGTAAAGCAATTATAACATTATATAAATCATTTGGACAAGCCACTGTGCTTGTCGTTATGACCAGAAAGGGAGTGTTCCTCCCATACCTCTACAATATTCCTTTCTGGTTGTAACGATGCGTACAGCATCAATGAAAAAAGAAAAGGGGTGAATTAATTGGAGTATCATGTTCCGGAAGTAAGCAAACAAAGATTTGTACATATCTCGATTGCAAATTATGAGATTAAAAACCCAACATCTTTTGATATTAGGAATTCAAAAGGAAAAGGAGAGAGTCATTTAACATTGGGCTTAGTGTTTGAAAGCAATGACTACTCTCCAGATAAATTCACGCAGTTTTTGAGTGCATTTAATAAATTCATAGATGAATTTAATACAAAAAACTAATTACTACCTCGTTACTTTAATCCAAATTTCTGTTTTAAATAACTAGTTGCTAATGAGGACATTATGGAAATTGATGCGCTTGATAATGATCCTACAGCTTTTTTCGTTTTTGACCATATTTCATTGTCACGAATAGTATCTAAAAATTGATGACCGTCCCAAGATATAGAAGAAATTGATAAATGAATTAATTCATCACTAGCATACTTATAGTTTCCGTTTAAATAGTTAGCTTCCAGCAATTTTAAAAAACTATAGTAGGTGTCATCAAATCCGTGTTTTGAAACGGTATTTAGATTATTGAAATGTGGTAATAGAAAATGTTCATTGATAGTAAGTTGTTCTTCTAATTCAAGAAGAAGATCTCTTACACAATCGTGATTTAGTTTCATAGGTTAAACCTCCTTTTAAGGAAGATTATACCGAAATAATAGATTTTTGGATATTTTATGAAACTCAATAAGAACAGCATCGACTAAATTAGAAAGGAGAGGTAATTCATGAACGATAAAAACAATCGTCTTCATGATCTAGTTCTTCCTGGAGATTTTTCATTTGCGAATAAACTTCGTAACTGTATGAGTGAATGTATTCATAACATGTTTAATGCAGAATCAATTGAAGAATCAAATCACTGGGAAGAAGAGCTGGAGCGATGTATAAGGGAATTTAAAATGCTTCGTGATACAAAAGAGGAACATGAGGCATCGATGAGTTATCGTGTAGTGATTAAAGATTTAAGAGCAAGAGGAGTTAACGCTTCGTTGGTAACACGTAGAAAATAAAAAGATCTATCACTTGGCAGAGTGATAGACAAACGGTCTTGCAAAAGATCTTAGGATTAATTATATCAAATTAGCATTCGTATAACAACAGAGTGTGCTACATGCTTTTAGAAAAATCATTATATAGAGTGTTGCTGAACCCTAAAGTGTTTCAAGAAGCAACATCAGAGCAACACCTAATTTACTTAATAAAACAATATCTCAAAATAGGATATAAGAATTATCGCTTATTACGTGTAGAGGACGGATTCGCGATATGTAAACGGGAGGATGAATAATATGGCAGTTTATAGACCAGTACATGTTTCATTTTGGCAGGATTCATTTGTTTTAGATCTTACACCGGAGGAGAAGTATTTCTACTTATATTTGATGACAAACAGTAAGACGTCTCAATCAGGAATCTATGAGCTTCCACTCCGTATCATTGAAACTGATACAGGATATAACCGTGAAACTGTTATGAAGCTATTAGAACGGTTTGCTGAATACGGAAAAATTAATTACAACCAAAAAACAAAAGAATTGTTCTTAATCAACTGGTTGAAATTCAATCCAATTAAAAATGTAAACATTGAAAAGTGTGTTTTAAAAGAAATTCAATCTGTAAAGGACCAGGATTTTTTAGTTGATTTCTATGAAACTTGCTTGCAATTAGAACGAGAACAAGATTTTAAAATCCCTCGTATTAAGGAGTATTTATCAGTCCGTTTGGAGGGGCTTATAAGGGGCTTCCAAGACCCTAGCAAGGAAGAAGAAAAAGAAAAAGAAGAAGAAAAAGAACAACAACAAGAACAAGAAGAACGCGCAGGCGCGGAAGAAGTTGTTGAGATTAATCCAATTTCTTTTTACGAGCAAAACTTTGGATTCATTACACCTTTTATCGCAGATGGTATTTATGCTTGGATAGATGATTTAAATGCAGAGCTAGTTATTAAGGCTATGGAGATTGCTTTAGAGAAGAATACGAGAAACATGTCTTACGTAAATACGATTTTAAGAGATTGGCATCTTAAAGGCTTTAAAACAGTAACTGATGTTGAGACAGCTGATAAAGCATTTCGTGCTCAGCGATTAACAAAAGCGCAACAACAGACACAAGCTCCTTATCAACAAAAGGGATTATCGGAATCTACTAAAAACGTAATACAGCAGCAACAAGCATGGGAGCAGAACATTCCAACAGAAGAAGAACTTGCAGTACTTAACCAACAGAATGCGTGGTTGGCCAAATGAGTAACGATATGATTCGCAATGTTGAAGCTGAACAAAGTGTTTTAGGTAGCATAATCCAAGAAGGCGATTTAATTAAAGATTGTCAGCTAAAGGTAAAACAGTTTTCTTTACCAACACACCAAGTAATTTTCAAGGCAATGAGAGAATTAGAGGATGCTGAGGTTCCGATAGATCTTGTTGCTCTCATTGGAAAATTTGATGAAAGTTTTATGCATCAAATTGGCGGAATCGAATTCTTTGTAAACTTAACAGAAGTTGTTACGACTACTAAAAATTTCTCGTATCACGAAGGCTTAGTTATCGAAGCTTGGAAAATGCGACATGCTCAAGAGGTTGCTGGTAACTTATATAACCGCCTTCAGCAAGATAGGGATATGAGTGCTATTAGTACATCAATTGATGAATTAAGCGCCATTGAAGAAACGGGTTACTCAGATGAATTTAACTTGAAAGATACGCTTGTTGATTTGTATAAGAACATGCAAATTGATGTAGGAGATTTAACTGGTATTCCAACTGGTTATGACGACTTGAATAGAATGACAGCAGGGTTACAAGAAGGTGATTTAATTATTGTTGGAGCCCGACCTTCAATGGGGAAAACGGCATTTGTATTAAACGTTGCTTTTCATGCAGCAAGTGCTCATACAGCAACAGGAATCTTCTCGCTCGAGATGGGGGAGGAACAGCTACTTAAGAGGATGATTTCAAGTACTGGAAATATTGACGCTACGAAATTAAAGAACCCTAAGAAGCTATGTAATTTAAAGGATTGGGAAAAAATTAGCCAAGCGATGGGATTAATTAATGATTTGCCATTAGAAATTTACGATAAAGCAAATGTAACAATGCAAGAGATTTATGCAAAGGCTAGAAAACTAAAACGTAAGTACCCTGATAAAAAGGTGTTAATCGCAATTGATTATTTACAGCTTATTGTAGGGGATCCAAAACATAGAGGAAACCGCATGCAAGAAATCGGTGAAATTAGTCGTAAGTTAAAACTGATGGCAAGAGAATTAAATGTATGTGTAGTTGCATTATCACAGTTAAGTCGTGCTGTAGAAAGCAGGCAAGATAAGAGACCATTGCTATCAGATTTACGTGAGAATGGTCAAATTGAGCAAGATGCGGATTTAATAGTATTCTTATACCGTGAAGATTATTATGACCGCGAGACAGAAAATAAAAACATAACGGAAATTATTTTAGCGAAACAGAGGAATGGCCCAGTGGGGGTTGTTGAACTAGCATTCATTAAAGAATTTAGTAAGTTTGTGGGATTAGAGCGAAAGTTTGATAACCAACAGGGGGCTTAGTAATGCTGTTGCGTCAGGAAGTAGAACGTAGAAAACTAGTAATTATTCGTAAACTATTAGGTCTGGGATTATCGGAAATTAACGGACAAACATTAGATCAACTAACGTTAACGCAACTTGAAGGAATCTTAGTTGCAAGCTTGCAGGTATTGGAGGGGAAAAGCAATGCCAAAGCAATTAACAATTTTTGATGTGGAACCAGTTGTATCATTTGATCCTAAGAAAGCTCATATTCACCGTTTGAATTCAAAATTAAGATATGCAGATGTGGTTGTACAAATACCACGTCAGGCCAAAGCGATTGATGAATTAAAACCAACCACAGCGTCTGATGAGCGTTATGAGTTGTTTGAAGAGTATGCGATTGGCATTTGGCGTTATAAGCGATCGGAGGATAAAGAATTTGTATGGGAAGAAGCTGAAGAGATATGTAAGCGAGCAAGGGATAGTAAAGAACCGATTCCAATACGGCTTCATTTATCTCTGGAACAAGCATTTATTCCAGAAATTGTTGTGCAATATCTATAGATAAATAAAAAAGCTGAGATCACTCTCAACTTACTTCGCTAAAGTAATTATAACATATGGGAGTGATCTTGGTGGGAATTAGAAAAGAAAATCTTGTTGAAATGACAGCTGAAATAGATTTGAAAATAAACGGAATATATATTGTTAAAAATGGTCAAGTCAAACTAATAGAACCACCTCAAGGTGGATTTGGTGAACAATCATTTGTATATCAAAGTGGAAAAGTAATTCGTATGGAAGAACGAAAAACACAGTTACTTTAATCAAATTTGAATTTTGTTAAGAAAAGGAGTGGGGAGTATGTATTTAAAGAAAAAAGAACGAGAAATATTATTGGAAGCTGAAACGAATTTCGCGGGTTGGTTTAAAGAAAAAGAAGAAGCAACTAAAAATAACGATGAAGACTATCACGGTGCAGATGAACTAGACGAGTGCATAGAGTTATTCCGTGAGTATCTTGTTGTAAGAGGATTATTAGAAAAAAGGGATTTTTAACAAAAGCGTTATTTGAATACAAAAGGGGGAAATAAAAATGGCAAAAGCTTCAGCATTTCGTTACTCAGTTCCGTCAGTAGATGGAGAAGGTTGGGGGATATTTTTATTAGATCGATCCGGGATATTTACAGCTGTTACAGACTTCGGTAATTTCGCTTATTGGTTTTCATTAAGAGAAAACGAAAGCATAGGAGAATTCTTACTTAGCAGAAGACCAGACCAGATACTTTGTAAAATCGCAAATGAAGATGTGGTTGATATTGAAGGAACGATTAAATATATCAAGGAGAACTTACTTTACGATCGTAGGGAAGGACGTTTTACAGAAGCTGATGCGAGGAAAGAATGGAAACTCATTGAAGAACTACAGGAAGATTTGGATGAGTATCCAAACGATGTAGCGTTTCAATATTGGTACGACAAAACGCATATACAATTTGACGATGGATTTTATCAATACAAATATCCAAGTGCAGCTGTTCGATTTTCAAATGAAACGTTTGTGAGATTACAAGAGAAATTGAAGGAAGAATTATTGTCAGCAGCTTTATAACAAAATAGTTATTTGAAAAAATACCAGCTTAAATACTGCGTACATATATTTAAGCTGGAACAAAGAAATAAAGTTATTGTTTGTGTTTTTCCTCTTTATCAAGGAAAAATACAACGAATATTGCTAGGAGAATAGGCAGCCAAACTTCGTGTGGCATATTAAAACCTCCTTAAAATATGAATCTGCTATATTTTACCATATACAAGAGTTTCAATGTAAGGCAATTAAAAAGATGAGTTTATAACCAAAACGCTATTTTGTGCTTAATAAATGACAAAGCAGCTAGTTCAATGAACTAACTGCTTTGTCGTCCAACAATGACGATACCCACAATACTTTGTAACTTATGGTTACAACTATAGTATGAGCAGAAGCAAAAATGTTATGCAAAAAGCTAAATGAAAACTTCATTTTGCACAACAAAGCAGCTAGTTAATAAAACTAACTGCTCGTTGTACAAAAGAAATGCTGCGCTTACAGAAATAATTTGTAACTTTAAGTTACAAAAATAGTATGAACGGGGTTGGAAATATTATTCGGAAATGAAAGGAAACTAAAAAAAGAGCACTTAGTAAAGTGCTCTCGTGACGAGATTCATTTTGTAATGACTATTTCAATCCATAAAGAAAGGAACTCAGGATAGTATATGTGCGCCAAGCTAATTGAGTACCTTGTACAAATAAAGAGCAGCTAGCAAAAACTAACTGCCCTGTGAATAAGAAGAACCCAATGGTCATTCGTATTCAACCTTGGTGTACCTATATTGTTAACATGTTTTAGAAATTTATTCAATATAAGAGCAGCTAGCAAAAGCTAACTGCTTGTTGAAAAAAAAGGAATCTACACCAGGTTATTTACTGCCAGAGTTTCAAGAAACAAATGATTAAATTAATCTAACTTTTCAATTACAATTGAAGCATTTACATTTGTTTGTGTTCCACCTGCCAAAGTTTGTAAAGTGACCGCAGCGGCTGAAGTATGATTGTGGAGGGTAAGAACATCACCTGCGGCTAAAGAGAGGATTGTTTGCCCGTTGTTTTGCTGAGTTCCTGCACCTGATCCATAAACTGCGTTGGTAACTGGAGCACCATTTAAAAAGAGCGTAAATTGATTAGGTTCAACTCCTGATACAGAAAAAGAAATCTTATAATCTCCTGCATTAATAACCATAATCTGAGAAGTTCCAGGAGTATGAGTAATACCAGGTGTCATTAAACCATTCGAATTAAAAAGAATAGGTGCTTCTAAGGCAACAACTTGAGCTGCTGTATTGAAAATATAAGCGTATTGAGATAATCCAGATACTGTAAGGCCGGTAGGCCCAGTAGCTCCGGTAGCTCCAGCGGTTCCTGGTAATCCAGTAGGCCCAGGAATGCCTTGGATGCCTTGGATACCTTGAAGCCCAGTTGGTCCAGTCGGGCCGATAGGTCCAATAGGTCCTGGATTACCTTGAATACCTTGGATACCCTGAATTCCAGTCGCCCCAGTTATTCCAGTGGGTCCAATAGGACCAATAGGCCCCGGATTACCTTGAATCCCCTGAATCCCTTGACTTCCTTGAGGTCCAGTGGGGCCAGGAATCCCTTGGATACCTTGGATACCTTGAAGTCCGGTTGGTCCTGGTGACCCAGTTGGCCCAGTCGGGCCGATAGGTCCAATAGGTCCTGGTGGTCCCCCGGAAGGTCCAGTCGGGCCCGTTGGTCCTGGTGGTCCACCTGAAGGACCGGTCGGTCCAACAGCTCCAGAAGGTCCAGTTGGACCTACAGAACCAGGAATGCCAGGAATTCCTTGAGGTCCGGTCGGGCCAGGAATGCCTTGAATCCCTTGAATGCCTTGAATGCCTTGAATCCCTTGAATTCCAGTGACCCCCGTTATCCCAGTCGGTCCAATAGGACCTTGAATGCCAGGAATGCCTTGGATGCCTTGGATACCTTGAATTCCAGTAGGTCCAGTTGGACCAATAGATCCAGAAATCCCAGGAATTCCTTGAGGTCCAGAAATACCTTGAGGACCAGTAGGTCCCAGGTTACCTTGAATTCCAGTAGGTCCGGTAGGCCCGGTAGGTCCCGGAGGTCCACCTGAAGGTCCGGTAGCTCCAGTAGGTCCCGAAGGCCCAGTAGCACCGGTTAATCCAGTAGACCCGATTTGAGGCAACGGAAAGGCGCATGGAAATGGGATGTGACATTTCTTTTTAAATTTACTCATTTTTACACCTCCATTATAAACTAACTAGCCAATTTATATTTATACTTTAATAACCTATGAGCAAGCAGACATATGGGTGTAAGGAAAAAACTATAACAATCACATGAAAGGTTTTAAGAGCAAGCCTCTATTTCACATTCCATATCAAAAAGAGCACCATATATAAGTGCTCTTCTGACCAAGACTTATTGTAAACCTATGACTTGTGAGTGTTCTCGAAATTAATATATGATTCAACAATTATTTGGTGCAGGGGATATTAAAAAAGAGCGTTTTGGAAAGCGCCCTTCTGTAACGACTATCCACTCTAAAAAGAAAGGATGCGATATATCATATGAAGTTACGTTTGTTTAATTGGGTGTGTTTTTGTATAAAAATTTCATTTTGTAGAAAAGGGGAATGGATATGCGTAAGGTTAAAGAGTTTACAGGAAAAGTCGGTGCGGAATTTATGAGTTTTCTTCTTGAAGACGATACATTACACAGTGCTTATTATTCGCATGTTGAGGTTGTTATGGATAATGGCAAAAAGAAGATGTTGTGCATTAAGGATGACGCTGGATTAAAAGGCATAGCTGAAGGTCAAACAAGAGCAGAGGCTATTAAGAAAGCGAAAAATTTCCTAAAGAGACAGGAAGAAAAACAAAGAGCAGCTAGCAAATGCTAACTGCTCATCTCCAAGGGGGAACAAGGAGAAAGTAACTTAATGGGTTGTCTACAGTATTGACGGAATATTGAGTTTTATTCAGGGGAGGAAGAAAAAATGAGAGAAATTAAGTTTCGTGCATGGGATAAAGAATTTAAACTGTTCAGTGATATGGCACTTAATTATAAAATTGCGGATATTAATTACTACACTGATTACGAATGGATGCAATACACAGGTTTAAAAGACAAAAACGGTAAAGAAATTTATGAAGGCGATATCGTAGAGTATGACGGTTGGTTCTACATCATTAAATGGGACAAGGAAGAAACGGGATTTTATATGCATGATAAAAATAACCATGAAGATGATCATTTAAGAATGATTGATATAAGTGTTGGTGAAGTAATGGGTAATATCTACGAAAATCAAAACTTAATAAAATAATCCTTTTCTAATAAAAGGTTACTAAAATATGAGAAAATGATATAATAATTCAAATTACATATTTTGTCCTACTGGAATAACCAGCGGACACTGAACTATGGAGAGCATTATTGATATTGCTCTGTAGTTTGGTGTCCGCTTTTTTTGTTTTAATTAACAAAATATATAAGGGGTGTTTTTATATATGGAGCAATTAACTTTCTTACCTAAAATTGATCGCAAAGCAACTCAGGCTCGTTTAGAAGAGATTCTTGAAAATGTTCGTATTTATAGACAATTTGGGATGATTAGACATGAGATGAAGGTTACAGCATCTAGCGAGGTAAGATATTACGGTCCAACAAATATAGTAGGGAAGCCAGCTGAAGATATTGCTTTAGCAAATGTTGCTATGAGTGAAAGAGAAGTGAAATTACAACGTTTGTCTTTTCAAGTTGATAAGGCGTTAAGTCGTTTTAGTAAAAATCAAAGGGATATTATTGTAAAAAGATATTTAGAAGATGAAGAAGTCTTTGATTATATGGTTTATAACGAAATTGGTATGAGTGAGCGTACGTATAGACGAAATAAATCTAATGCTTTTTATAAATTAGCTTTTGCTCTCAGATTAGAAGTATATGAGGCAGAAGAAAGTGGAGGTAATGAATAATGAATTTTGTTCAACCAATACGTGACCCAGAGCAAATACAGCAGTTAAAAGAGTATTTTAAGGAAAAGAGCTTACGTAATTACATTCTCTTCATTATGGGTATTAATACAGGATTGAGAATCTCGGACATTTTGAAATTGAAAGTAGGAGATGTCAAAGGTAGTCATATATCTATGCGGGAAAAGAAAACAGGGAAACAGAAGCGAATACAAATTACTGCAGCACTGAAAAGAGAGCTTAAATGGTTTATCGAAGAAAGGGAAGATAATGAGTACCTATTGAAAAGTAGACAAGGTAGAAATCGTCCAATCGGTCGTAGCATGGCATATAAGATATTAAGTGGAGCAGCGGCAGAGTTTGGATTAGATGAAATCGGAACGCATACCCTAAGAAAGACGTACGGGTACCATATGTACATGCAAACAAAAAACATAGCATTACTCATGGAGATATTCAATCACTCGTCAGAGAAGGTCACGTTACGTTATATAGGTGTTAACCAAGATGCAATGGATAAAGCAATGACTAGGTTTAAAATCTAATTATTGCTTATTTCTTTTTCATTAAAAGTTAAGCACCCCAAATCCCCTTAAAAAAGTTGTATTCGGAATATTGTAACAAAATAAAAAAAGACCCTACAAGAGAGTCTTTCATCAGCTAATATTAAGCTTTTTGAACATTAGTAGCTTGTAGGCCACGTTGTCCTTGTTCTACTTCAAACGTTACACTTTGTCCTTCGTCTAAAGATTTGTAACCGTCGATTTGGATAGCTGAGAAATGTACGAATACGTCTTCTCCACCTTCACGCTCGATGAATCCAAAACCTTTTTCTGCATTAAACCATTTTACTTTACCTTGTTCCATAATTGTTGCCTCCTAGTGTGGATACCCACACATATGTTACTACCCTTGCTCAAATACCTTAGACGAAAAACAAAATTTATTCTTAATCTCAAGCCAAACAAAAATAGGTCTTTCTTAAATTAACACACTTTCTAAAAAATAGCAAATTTCAAAAATAAGTCCTTATGGTAATTAGCTACTAATAGTTGTTGCTGGAGAAAAAGTCACTATGATAGTCATCACAGCAAGAAATTGCCAAAGAATCTCAACAATATCATTGGTTTGATTTTTTTCAGACATTCCACAACTGATAAAATTAGCTATTTTCGAGTCAAATTTTACTTCTGGTAACGATAATTATGTAAATAAGCTGTCCATATGGGCAGCTTATTTTATTTTTCCGCATAGCGTAGGTTATTTTGCAAAATGCTGGTGGTATCCCTATACAGTTACTCATAATTTTTGTACTGTGTAACTCAAAAGAGAAAATTAAATGAAATCAATGATACCAAGGGATTCAGCGAAGGGGTTAGTTACACACAATATAAGATATGGGTAAGTCAATATGTAATTATTAATTGGGATATTATATTATTGTTAATAAAGAATTTAAAGGAGAAGTGTAGCTAATGGATGTATTAGAGTTTTTAGGTGCTTATGGATTAGGAACAGCCGGCATATCAACAGTCATTGTATATCTTTCTAAGCAAGTGTTCCTACATAAGATGAAGAATTTAGAGGAAAATCACAAGAATGAACTTAATAAAGAACTTAAAAGGCTAGAAGCAGAATTTAAAGCGCTGACTGATAGACAAATAGAAGATCATAAGTCGGAGTTAAAGAAAATTAACGACAAGTATCATATTACTTTTAGTAAATTACACGAAGGAAGAGCTGATACTATAAAAGAGTTGTATGCTATGTTAGTTGAATTAGAGAAAAGTGTTGAGAGTTTGACAGTGTTATTCGAATTGAAAATAAGAACTGATATAATCCCAAACACGTCTGAAATGGGTGAGAAATATCACAAGTTTAGAAGTTATTATATGGAAAATAAAATTTACTTTGCAGAACCAACGTGTGAATTGATTGATACTATTATTATTAAGTATGTTGAGGTCATAGCAAATTATGATGTATATGGACATGCGAAACCTGATTCTGAAACGAAGAAATTATTTATACAAGAAAATTTAAATAGTGTAAAAAAAGAAATTCCGTTGTTGAAGAAAAATCTTGAAAATGAGTTTAGAAAGTTATTAGGGGTAATTGATGAGAAATAGTGGCAGAGTCGTGACCGATTTTTGGCAGGAAATGTGTCGGTTGTTTTGGAATCAACGTGATATATTTGTATTATGGGAAGTGGCGGAAAACACAACTCATAAAAATTCCTTTATAAACTATATGTTGTCTAAACGGTTTCATAATGACGGCACATAAAATCCGAAACCAGCAGATGGTAATGGTTGAATGATACCGTTATTAAGGAGAGCTTTTGCTCTTCTTCCAGTTACTTAATATTGTTGATACATATCAGCGGTTCATTATTAGGTGATTGGAATAAGGATGAAACTTCACGTACCGGAATTAAAGCACAAATTAATAACCAATTTCAAAGCATCCATTCGGGTGCTTTTATTTTGGAGGAGGATAAAAGATGGACGAGCAAAAGGTTAAAGCCTCTGCGGTAACAGAGGCTGAAAAGAAAGAAAATATTTTGATTAAAATAGATATTAAGCTTTGTTCCCAAAAGTTAGCCCAACAACTTGATCGGCAAATACAAGTAAATAAGAAAAATTTTGGATATTAGATGGATTTGCATAGTAAGAAACTTCAACGTTAGTTAATGCAATATTACCAGTTTTGTTCAATATTTCCGTGATGTCTTCTTCATCAGAAAGCCTATTGATTTGTAAATTACGGAAATCAAAAGCACCTTCATGAAAACGCTCAATCATTTTTTCTTCTTCACTTTTTGGTAAATGGGAATTGAGCAAATTACCTGTTATCATTCCGAAAGCTGTAAATAGTGTGATTTTAGTATCTGGATGAATAGATACACCTTCTATTTCACCAGATTTAATAGCATCTATTGTATGGCCAAAACTAGTAATAGTAGTTGCCTTTAGGTCAATACCATTTTTTAATAGTTTTGGGATTTCAATTGCATCCATAATTATAGCACCTCCTTTCTTGTGATATAAATATATTCGACAAAAAAGATTGAAATCCTACAAATATAAATAAGCAAATAAGGATGAGGATCATGAAGCAATACAAAACCAAACAACAGAAGCGTAAGTTCTATGACAGTAGTGAGTGGAAGAGTATACGTGAGCAAGTAAAGAAGCGTGACAACTATGAGTGCCAGGAATGTAAACGTAATGGTAGTGTTCGTGTGGACACCAATGAATATAGTGAAAGTGCAAAGCGTAAGAAGATTCAGCTCGTTGTCCATCATATAAAAGAACTAGAACATCATCCAGAACTTGCATTAGAAATAGATAATCTCGAAACAGTCTGTGTGGATTGCCATAATAAAGAACACGGTAGAACATTCAAAAAGAAACCGAACAAATGGGAAAACGATGAAAAGTGGTAAAAATGATTCGATAATAACACCCCCCCTTAAAATATTTCATTAAAAATTGCTCTAAGGGGCACCGGAGGAGGGGGTTAACTGTCAGGTTTTTTTCGATTTTACGCACGTAAGGGGGGTGGGTAGATGGCTGTTAGTATTGTGAGATTAAAAGAACAGCTTATGAATAGTATTGATATTACAGATTTAGTCGAAGTTGAAAAGGTAGAAAGATATATTGATCTTGTAAAAGCATTTAGAAAAATAAATAAAACTATTAATAAAGAAGGCGAGTCTGTAACGATAAAAAACGGTTCTCAAGTTTTTGTTAAAGCCCACCCTCTTATAAGTGAGAGGAATAAAATTAACAGTTCATTAATTGCTTTGGGAAGAGATATAAAACTTTCTCCTAAAGTTGGTGCTTCTAATTCGGGTTACAGTCCAAGTGATTTAGTATGATTAGGCAAAAATATGTAGATGAATACAATGAACTTTATAGAAGTGGTAAAGTAAAGTTCAATAATGAAAGAGATTTGTTAATTGAATACCTGGAAAAATACGTTTTAAACAGAGACGACTTGTATTTTGATGATGAAATGATCGAGAAGTGTATCCGCTTTGGTGAAAAGTGGTACTTTCCATTACAATCATTTCAAAAATTCTTAATAGCATTCGTCTTTTTATTTTATAAGAAAAATGGCCGTGTATTTTATCGTAAATTCTTGTGGATGCTTGGCCGTGGCGGCGGTAAAAATGGTTTAATGACAGTTATTCTTCACTTTTTAATAAGCGAATTACATGGAATTCCTGAATATAACATTTCCGTTGTTGCAAACAGTGAAGAGCAAGCAAAAACAAGCCCAGATGAAATTCATAAATGTATTAAAAGAAATGAAGTTTTACAAAGAGCTTTTAAAACAACATTAACACAAACCATTTCGAAATCGACTGGAAGTGTAGTGAAGTTTAGAACATCAAACGGAGACACAAAAGATGGTCTTCGCGATGGCGCTGTAATGTTTGATGAAGTCCATCAATATGAAAGCAATAAAGATGTCCGTGTTCACATCAGTGGTTTGGGAAAAAAGAAAAATCCGCGTGAGTTTTACATTGGTACAGATGGATATGTAAGAGATGGATTCTTAGATAAATTAAAAGAAAAGGCAATGAAAGTTTTAAAGGGTGAAGCCCGTCCGAATGCGCTGTTCCCTTTCATCTGTAAATTAAATGATGAAAAAGAAGTTGATGAAATCGATAATTGGGAAATGGCGAATCCAATGTTATCTCAGCCGTTAAGTGAGTATGCTGAAGGCTTACTTGAAACAATAAAAGAAGAGTATGAGGATTTAGAGGACGATCCTAGTAATCGAGAAGAGTTCATGACAAAGCGAATGAACTTACCTGTTACAAATTTAGAACGATCTGTTGCGAAATGGTCAGAAATCCTTGCTACAAATCGTCCTTTCCCTGATTTATATGCCCAAGAATGCATAGGAGCGTTAGACTTTGCGAGTATTCGGGACTTTGCAGCATGTGGTCTTTTATTTAGACAAAATGGTGAATATATCTTTAAAACTCATTCCTTCGTCCGAAAAGAATTTGTTGATATCTATTACGGATATTCTAAAAAAGCAGGCGAGTTCAAGAAACAAAAATTCGCTCCAATTAAAGAGTGGGAAGAGCAAGGTTTGTTAACAGTTGTGGACGAGCCTACTATTAATCCTCAACATATTGTTGATTGGTTTGTAGCAATGCGCGAGCAATATGGAATCAAAAAGATTATAGCTGATAACTTCCGTATGGAAGCAATAAGACCACTATTAGTAGCAGAAGGATTTGAAATAGAAGTTATCCGAAACCCAAAAGCAATTCATAGTTTGTTAGCTCCACGTATCGAAATGGCGTTTGCAAATAAACAAATTGTTTTTGAGGATAATCCACTAATGCGTTGGTATACACAAAATGTGTTGGTTGTTATCAAAGCTGATGGAAATAAAATATACGAAAAGAAAGAGCCCGTTCGTCGAAAAACAGATGGGTTTCAGTGTTTTGTTCATGCTCTTTATCGGGCGGATGAGATACAAGAAGCTACTGATTTTGTTATAGGCAATATTAAATTCTAATAAAGGGGGTGATAACCATTGGATGGTTAGGTTCAGTATTTAAAAGAAATAAAGAACTAGAATTCATGTTGGATCTGGACATAATAACTGATACAGCAAACAGGCTTCATATGAAACGCTTGGCAATTGATACATGCGTTTCATTTTTAGGAAGGACGATTAGTCAATCTGAATTTAGAATAAGAAATGGTAAAGCATTTAAGAAGGATGAGCTTTATTATCGATTAAATGTAAGACCAAACAAGAATATGACCGCAAGTACCTTTTGGGAACGGTTTGTTCGAAAACTTATTTATGATAATGAGTGTTTAGTTATACAAGCAGATGATGGTGATTTACTTATTGCAGATGGATTTCAACATAATGAGTACGCTGTGTTTGAAGATACTTTTACGGATGTAAGGGTAAAAGATTATACGTTTAAGAGAAGTTTTAAACAAAGCGAAGTTATTCATTTGAAGTATCGGAATGATAAATTAACCCCACTTATTGATGGATTATTTGCAGATTATGGGGATTTGTTCGGCAGAATATTAAACTCTCAAAAACGTAAAAATCAAGTTCGTGGAACAGTTGATATGGATATGATTGGTGCTAAAACTGAGGAACAAATAGCAAAGTTACAAGAGTTTATAGACAACATGTATAAGTCAATTGGTTCAAAAGATATAGCTATTGTTCCACAGCAAAAAGGTATTAATTATAACGAGATATACAATGGCGTTGCAAATGGCCCAAGTGTGGAAGAAATCAATAAAGTAACAAATGGTTTCTTAAATCAAGTAGCTATGGCAATCGGTATTCCTATAGCTTTGATATATGGAGAAATGGCTGATGTAGAAAAGCAAACGAAAAATTATATGCTTTTCACAGTACGACCATTATTAAAAAAACTATCTGATGAAGCGAACGTTAAATTCTTTGAAATGAGTGAATATCTTTTGGGACAAAAAATTGAGGTTAAAGCTGTTTCCTATCAAAGTATATTTGATCTTGCGACAAGTATTGATAAGCTCATTTCTTCAAGTGCATTTACAGGAAATGAAATTCGTTCAGAAGTAGATTATGAAGAGTCAGATGATCCAAACCTAAATGTCCATCATATTACGAAGAACTATACAAAATTAAATGAATCTGAAGGGGATGAGAAATGATGGAACATGTGAATATGAGTAAGCTTTTGAATTTAAAACGAGACATTCGTTTTGAAGCTAAAGGTGAAAATGAATACAAATTAACTGTTTATGGATCAATTGGTGGATGGTTTAGTGAAAATAATGCTGAAGCAGTAAGAAGAAAAATTCAAGATGTTAAAGCAGAAAAAATTCACGTTCATATTAATTCGGGTGGAGGTTCCGCATTCGATGGTGTAGCAATTTGTAATCAGTTAAAGCAGCATAGTGCAGAAATTATAGTTCATATTGATGGTTGGGCAGCTAGTGCCGCATCTGTAATTGCAATGGCAGGAGACAGAATTATTATGCCTAGTAATACTATGATGATGATTCACCAAGCAAGTACCTTTGAATATGGAAACGCAGATCTTTTTGAAAAAACAGCAAGAGATTTACGAAAGATTGATTCAGCTTTAGCAGGATCTTATAAGAAACGTTTTGTTGGAACAGATGAAGAATTAAAACAACTTTTAAAAGATGAAACTTGGCTAACAGCAGAGGAAGCAGTAGCTCTTGGTTTAGCTGATGAAATTGCAGATGAAATTGAAATTGATGATACGCAAGAGGATGAAGAGGAGGAAGTTGTAGAAAATTTAAAAGAAAGTTTAGTAGCTAAGTATACGAAACAACAAAATAATCAAAATCCAAAAGAGCTTATTCAAGAGCCTGTTCATACAAAACAGAATTTGAGTACGCTCTTTTTAACATTAGGAGGAAAATAAAATATGGTTATCAAGTTTAATAATTTTGAAGAAAAGAAACTAGCATTTGCAAAAGCTACACAGGAAGGTACAGCAGAAGAGCAATCAGTAGCATTGAACTCCATGATTGAAGCACTTGCTACAGATGTAAGAACAGATATTTTAAATCAAGTGAATGAATCAATGGTAGATCGTTCTATCATGCAATCTCGCGGTGCTAATGTATTAACAAGTGAGGAAATGAAGTTCTTTAATGCAGTTGTGGAAGAAGGCGGCTTTAAGTCTACTGAAAATTTACCTAAGACAACCCAAGAACGTATTTTTGATGATTTAGTTGAAGATCATCCTTTCCTACAACATATCGGTCTTGAAAATCTGGGTGCAGTAACAGAATTTATTTACGGAGATCCAGAAGGCGCAGCGGTATGGGGACCATTATTTGATGGTATTAAAGGTCAATTAAATGCTACATTCCGTAAAGATAGCATTTCCCAACTTAAATTGACGGCATTTATTCCATTAGCAAATGACATGTTGAAACTTGGGCCTGTATGGGTAGAACGTTATGTTCGTACAATGATTACAGAAGCGATGAAAGTAGGTTTAGAACGTGGATTTGTAGCTGGTACAGGTAAAAATGAACCTATTGGGTTATTAAAAGATCCAAGTGGAAGTGTTGTGAATGGAGTATATCCAGATAAAAAGCCAGTAGGCACTTTAACGTTCGAGCCAGGCCGCAAAACAATCAATGAATTAAAAGGTGTTGTTAAACTACTAGCTAAAAAATTAAATGCTGATGGTTCAGACGCAGATCGACCAAAAAATATTGCTGGTAAAGTAGTTATGGTAACTAATCCGTTTGATACTTTTGATATTCAAGCAAACGCGACAATTCAAAATGCGGCTGGAGTATATGTAACTAGTTTGCCATTTAATCCAATTCTTACAGAGTCAGTGTTTGTACCTCAAGGAAAAGTATTATTCTTTGTTAAAGGTCAATATGTTGCAGCAATGGGTGGAACAGAGCCAATCAAGAAGTATGAAGAAACATTAGCTTTAGAAGATGCAACTGTTTATATTGCTAAACAATATGCTACAGGTAAACCGAAGGATAAATACACTTCACAAGTTTACACATTAAAGCTTGAAGAAGTAACACCACCGACTGAAGGGTGATGTAAATGGAAACAGTAATTTCAGACGAAATAATACAGCAGTTCAAAGATAGGATGCACTTGGGTGATGATGAAGACGATAACCTAAAGCGCATCCTTTTTGCATCCAATGAAGCTTTATTAAAAGTATGTGGATTGTATGACATAAACAAAGATGAGACGTTCAAAGAATTAGTTTTTGAACGTTCTCGTTATGCTTATAATGATGCACTTGAGTATTTTACTAAAAACTTTTTAACCGAAATTAATAGTTTTGGTATTGCAAAAGCATTAGAAGAAATCAAATTGGACGGTGAGTAATATGCGTCCTTTTCAGTATAAAAAACCACTGAATACAGGTGACTTTAGAAATCGAATTAGCATTGAACAACCTGAAATAATAAAAGATGAATTGAATCAAGCAATTGAAACAGGTAATTGGGAAGAAGTTAAAAGTGCATGGGCAATGATAAAAACGGTGAAAGGGTCTGAGTATATTGAAGCTTCAGCTTCACAGTCTACACGAATTTATCGGTTTGTAATTCCTTATACAACAGGTATTACAGAATTAATGCGAATTAATATGAAGAATCGTATCTTTGACATTATCGAACCGCCAATGAATGATGATGAAATGTATCAAACATTGACTATTATCGCAAAGGAGCATGTTTAATATGAGTAATTTTGCGAGTGATCTTGCTAGAGAATTGCAAAGATATGCAAATGTTGTGGAAGAAGAATTAACAAATGCACAAGAAGATGTAGCTAATATTGCTGTAAGTAAGTTAAGACAAAATAGCCCTAAAAAAACAGGTGGTTATCGTAAAGGTTGGCGTAAGAAAAAAGTGGGTAAAGCCGTTGTTATCCATAATACAAAAGGGCAATTAACGCATCTTTTAGAAAATGGCCATGCGAAAGCTAGTGGTGGCCGAGTACCGGAGAAAGTGCATATTCGTCCCGTTGAAGAGTATGTAATTGATGAATTGCCAAAATGTATTGAAAGGGCAATTGAATCATGACATTAACATTAGGAGAATTTATAAAAATTCTTGAAGCTACAGGCTATCCTGTGGCTTATTCGCATTTCATAGCAACACCAGGTAATCCAGTTCCAGCGCCACCGTATATCTGTTTTCTTGTGGATGGGTCAGCAAATTTAATGGCTGATAACAAGGTGTATCACAAGATAAATGATGTAAATATAGAGCTTTATACAACTAAGAAAGATGTAGTTGCGGAAGCCAAGTTAGAACAAGTACTAGATGATCACGAGATTCCTTATGACTCGTATGGGACTTTTATTGAATCTGAAAATATGTATCAAAAATTTTATGAAACGAGGTTGATATAAATGAATGAAAATAAAGTAGCATTTGGTTTAAAGAATGTCCATTATGCGCTTTTCGATATTAAAGATGGTGTAGTTACATTTAATACACCAATTCCATTACCTGGTGCGGTTGAATTAACGTTTGATCCACGAGGGGATTTAATTGAATTCTACGCTGATGACATGCTTTATTACGCTGCAAGTAATAACCAAGGATATGATGGAACGCTTTCTATTGCGACTATTCCGGAACAATTTGCAATTGATGCACTAGGAGAGGAATTAGACGAAGAAGATGGTGTGTTAAATGAGTTAGCGGATGCGAAAGGAAAATCATTTGCATTATTATTTGAATTTGATGGCGATGTACGAGCAACTCGCCACGTTATGTTTAACTGTTCTGCAAGTCGTCCAACACTTGCATCTAAAACGAAAACAAATTCAGCGGAGCCAAATACAAATGAACTTAAATTTGTATCCAGCCCTATTGATATTAATGGAAAACGTATGGTTAAAACGAAAACTACTACTAAATCAAAAACAGATATTTATAATAATTGGTACAAAAAAGTGTATACAAAAGTACCTGCATTACCAAAAGGAGCGTAAGTAGATGGAAAAGACAATTACAATAGACGGAAAACAGGTCAAATTAAAAGCTAACGCAGCATCAGCCAAGCGATATAAGGCGCAATTTAGACGGGATTTATTTGCCGATATGTTTAAATTAGGAGCTATAGGTACATTCGCTTCGCAAGATGCAACAGAAGGTACTATTGATTTTTCTAACTTAGATTTCGACAAGGTAGATTTTGAAGTTTGTTACGATTTAGTTTGGTTATACGCTAAAACAGCTGATCCTGAAATTCCAGACCCGATGACTTGGTTAGAAGGATTTGATGAGTTTCCTATTTACGATATAATGCCGGAAATTAATGAGATGGTTCAAAAAACAATGGGAGCAAAAAAAAAGTAAAGAAAATTAATGGAGAGCAAGGGACCTTCGGTGATGAAGAATTAAGCACTGAATTGTTCCTTGCTCTTTGTTATGAAGCAAAGCTCACATATTGGGACTTAGAAGTAATGACGATTGGTGATTGTTTTGATTATATCGCTGAGTATGCTGAAATGAAAAATCCAGGAAAAGAAAAAGTTCGAAAAGCAACTCAAGAAGACTTTAATGCTTTCTAAGAAAAAAGGGGTGAGATAATGGCAGGAGGAAAAATTAAAGGAATTACGATTGAAATTGGAGGAAATACGCAGCCGTTACAAAATGCCTTAAAAGACGTGAATAAGCAAAGTGATTCTTTGACTAAAGAGTTAAAAGATGTTGAACGTTTATTAAAGTTTAATCCCGGTAACGTTGAAGCACTTGCTCAAAAGCAACAGTTGCTTACACAACAAATTGAAAAAACTACACAAAAGCTCGATAAATTAAAAGAAGCGGAGCAACAGGTTCAAGAGCAATTTCAAAATGGGAAAATTTCAGAAGAGCAGTACCGCGCATTTAGGCGTGAAATTGAATTTACACAAGGGTCACTTGATGGTCTGAAAAACAAGCTCGGTAATATGAAAGCCGAACAAGAAAATGTAGCAAGTTCAACACGACAATTAGAAACTTTATTTAGTGCTACAGGAAAAAGTGTTGATGATTTTGCGAGCGCATTAGGTAATCGTCTTGTAAATGCAATTAAAAGTGGATCGGCTACAAGTCGACAGTTAGAACAAGCAATTGGTCTTATTGGTCGTGAAGCTTTAGGGGCTGAAGCTGATATTGAAAAATTACAACGTGCCCTCCGATCTGTGGATGCCGGAAACTCTATACAACAAGTACAAAATGAGTTAAGAGACTTACAACAAGAAGCTGGCAGAACCGAGAAGAAGTTTGAAGGTCTAAAAGTAGGATTAGAGAATGTTATCGGTGGATTAGCAGCTGGTGGTGGAATTGCAACAGCTGTTGAAAAAGCACTTGATATGTCAAAATTGAAAACCAAAATTGATATATCTTTTGATGTCCCTGAATCCTCGAAAAAATCAGTAGAAGAAGCAATAAGAGGCGTAACAGCTTATGGAGTGGATGCTGAAGAATCACTTGCTGGTGTACGTAGGCAATGGGCTTTAAATAAAGATATTAGTGATGAAGCGAATGCATCTATCGTTAAAGGTGCAGCAACAATCGCGCAATCCTATGACGGTATAGATTTTACAGAGTTGATTCAAGAAACCTATGAAATAGGAAGTGAATTAGGAATAACGCAAGATAGTGCTCTTGGTATGGTTGATGCTTTGTTAAAAATGGGATTTCCGCCAGAACAGTTAGACATCATTGCTGAATATGGTAGTCAGTTAACCCGTGCAGGCTTTAAAGCTGAGGAAGTCCAAGCAATTATGGAAGCTGGTGTTGAAACTGGTAGTTGGAATATCGATAATTTATTGGATAAAGTATTGTCCCTATGAATGGTGACATTCATAGAAAACTCCTTTAAAACGGTGGAACTCTCTTTTGTAGAGACAATACCGTGCCAAGCATTTAATAAATCAAAGATGTTATTTACTTTATAAATTCAGATGTATTTTCCTTATGGATGATTTAACTTTTCCATTGATAAGCCGTTTTATTGTTAATAATTTTAAAATTATTCAATAATCCTCTCTGTTACTGTAAGATATTGTATTAGGAGTGAGGTTATGGATAGAAGATTTTACATTTATGAATGGATAAGACTTGATACTAACGAACCTTTTTATGTAGGAAAGGGTAGTGGTAATCGAGCATATCAAATTGACAAAAGTAGAAATAGGTATTTTAAAAATATTTTAAACAAAACTGAGGTAGCTGTTGCTATCATATCTAATAATTTAACCGAAAAAGAAGCTTATGATGCTGAAGTTTGGTTCATTTATGAATATAAGCATATTTTAAACTACAAACTTGTTAATTTAGATGATGGAGGACTTGGTGCAGTAGAAGGAAAGTTTAACCACATGTATGGTCGGAAAGGGTCATTACATCCGAATTACGGCGTGGTTGTGTCAGAGGAAACCCGCAGAAAACAAAGTCTAGCTCGTTCGGGGAAAAGAAATGGGATGTACGGAAAACGTGGGGATTTAAGCCCTATATACGGACGTAAGAGAAATGAACAAGAGCGTGTAAATATAAGCCAGGCATTAAAAGGAAAAAAGAAATCAGAAGAACATAAACGAAACTTAAAAATAGCTAGAGAGAAAATGGATATAAGTGGAAGTAATAACCCGAACTATGGAAACGGTCAAGCTATTGCAGGAGGTAAAAATCCTGCTGCTGTAAAAGTTAAAGTTACTGACAATCTGGGAAATGTTACAATCTATGAAACGAAAGAAATAACAAGTAAACAATTTAAAATAAGTTTATATTTATTAACTAAGTTATTAGGTAAGAAAATTTCTGTAGAAGATGATTTTAATAGGCAAAAAAGTAAATATCGTCATTTAGAGGGATATAAATTTGATTTGTTAGATGAAGGTGTAACGACTAGTCGAAAGACGTACACTATAAGCGAATGATAGTGGAAATGGGGAGCATCTAGGCACTACTCTTTGCTTAGATGATGATATAGTCTGGTCTTACTGGTGACAGTAAGCGGTCCTTAGGGGACGGGTGAAGTATTGCGAACTTTACTGAACATATCGGGTTTAAAAGAGGGACGAATTCAATTAACTGAATTCGCACAAGGAGCTGATAAGGCCTTAAAAGAGGCGCTTGACGGTTCTGGTATTGCAACTGAACAAATAGAAAAATGGGGAGCATCTGTTGCTAAAGGCGGAAGAGATGGCGCAGCAGCGATGGTAGAAGTAGCTAAAGCTATTGACGGAATAGAAGACCCAGTTAAGAAAAATCAGGTTGGGGTTAAAGTTCTAGCCACTATGTTTGAAGATCAAGGTCAAAATTTAACAAACACTTTAATTGAAGCTTCTAAGAAAACAAAAGATCTTCAACAAAACCAAGACAACTTAAATGAATCTGTTAAAAAATTAGATGCAAATCCAGCTGTAAAGTTCCAAAAAGCGATGGGCGATTTACAAATGGCTCTTGAACCTATACTAGGAGTAATTGCTGATGTTGTTGCTAGTATTGCTGATTGGATTTCTAATAATCCAGAATTAGCAGCGACATTAGCGGCAGTTGCAACGGCTATTGGAGTAATTTCAGGGGCACTTATGGCTATTGCACCAATTGTTTTATCGGTCATGGGGGTATTTGAAATTGGGGCCGCCGCGGCACTAGGTATAGTTGCTATTGTTCCTATTATCATAGCCGCTATAGTTGCTCTTGGAGTGGCTATTTATAAGAACTGGGATGATATTAAAAATTGGACAATAGAAGCATGGGATTCTATTAAAGAGTACTTAGTAGAGCTTTGGGACGGGATATCCCAATCCTGTAGTGAAGCATGGTCTTCATTTTTAGAAGCAATGCATGAATTTTTTGATCCGATAGGTCAATTTTTTAATGATTTATGGGAGGGTGTAAAGCAGGCGTGTAGCGATGCATGGAATTCTACTGTTGAATTCTTTTCTGAAGCATGGTCTTCTTTCATAGAAATGATGCATAGTTTCTTTGATCCGATAGGTGAATTCTTTAGTAGTTTATGGTCTGGCATTGTTGAAACTGCTTCCTCTTGGTGGTCCTCTTTAGTTGAAACGGCGTCTGAATTATGGGGAACATTAACGCAAGCATGGCAAGAAACATGGGATACAATTCTTACTGTTTTAGATCCAATTATTTCGGCAGTTTCTACCGTTTTAGAAGCTGGTTGGTTGTTAATACAGGCAGGTGTACAAATCGCATGGGCAGCAATCTGTCAATATATTATTCAACCAATTCAGGAAGCTTACGACTGGGTAAGTACACAAATCGGTGAAATGGTCACTTGGCTTGGTACGCAATGGGAAATTGCAAAAGCTATGGCACAAATTGCTTGGGGACTATTTAAGCAATATATTATTCAACCTGTTCTAGACACTTGGAACTTAGTAAAAGAAAAGTTCAGTGATTTAGTTTCTTGGCTAAATTCACAATGGGAGACAGTTAAATCATATACATCAGCAGCATGGGGTTTATTTAAACAATATATTATAAAACCTGTACAAGATACTTGGAATTTAGTAAAAGAAAAGTTTAGTGATTTATCCAATTGGATGTTAGGAATTTGGGCGAAAATAAAAGGGTATACACTTGAAGCCTGGAAGATGGTTTACACATACATCGTTGAACCAGTTATTTCAGCTTATAATTCTGCAAAAGAGAAATTCAATGATATGTACAACACAGCACGGGAAAAATTTGATTCAGTTAAGAATGCAGCTCAAGAAAAATTTGAAGCGGCAAAACATTTTATTATAGATCCAATTAAAGATGCAGTTGACAGTATAGAAAAATTCATTGGGAAGATTAAAGGATTCTTTAGTGACTTGAAGTTAAAAATTCCAAAACCAGAAATGCCACCTCTTCCACACTTCAGCTTACAAACAAGCACGAAAAATGTTTTAGGTAAAGATGTTACATTTCCGTCAGGAATTAATATTGATTGGCGCGCAAAAGGTGGTATCTTCACTAAACCAACTATCTTCGGAATGAATGGTGGAAATTTGCAAGGTGCAGGAGAAGCGGGAAGAGAAGCGGTGCTTCCCCTGAATAAAAAGACACTTGGAGATATTGGTGCAGGAATTGTAGCAACCATGCCACGACAACAATTTGTTATGCCGGGAGAAATAAATCAATTAATGGGTGATATGAGCCGTATGATGGCTAGTTCTGTGAGTCAATTATCAGGATTAAAGAGTGTCATGAGTGGTGTGTATGGAAGCATGTCAAATAGTAGACAAGCTATGGCAAGCAGCGTATCAAATCAAGTGATTAATTACGGATCTGGTTCGTCTTCTAGTGGTGGAGTTATTCCAATGCTTGGTGGAGATTTAGTTATTGAAGTGCCTGTTAATTTAGAAGGAAGAGACGTGGCACGCGGTACGTATCGCTATACAACCGAGTATCAAGAAAGAGAAGCAAAAAGAAACTCAGCCTTTTAGGTTTGGGTTTCTTTTATTTTATAAAGAAATGAGGTGTTAGCATGAGTTCTTTTACTTTTAACAACCAACGAAAGGAGTACATTCAAATAGAAAAGGGATGGAAAAGACCAGCGTGGGCTCCATTAAAACGGAAATTTCTAAGTGTTCCAGGTTATCCAGGTGCAAGATTATTAACGACAGAAACTGAAATGCGAGTGTTACCTGTTCCGGTCGGAATTATTGTTCCTGATGGATCTGACCTAGAAACATTAAAAGAAGAAATAGCAGAGTGGTTAATTACAGAAAAACCTGTTGAATTAGTCTTTGATGTAACACCTAATAGGACATACCTAGCGGTTATTGATGAAAATTTTGATCCCGAGGATTTTGTTGCTTTAGGTAAAGGTACTTTGAATTTTGTTTGTCCGATGCCATATAAGTTAGGACCTACTAAAACAGTAGAATTTGAAATGGATGGGCGTGGATTAATAGCAAATTTTCAAAACAAAGGAAGTGTAGAATCCAATCCAATTATAGAGGTTGAAGTGACAAAGCCTTCTACATTTCTTGATGTATGGAATGGAACGAATTATTTTCGCATTGGATATCCATTAAAAGCAGACCAAGTTCCAGTTGAAAGAAATCAACGTGTGTTATGGGACGAGATGGGAACAACCATAGGATGGACGGATGTACCTAAAACTGAGGACATGACTGGTGGAGGAAAGTTTAAATCAGATGGATACCGTTTTATGGCCGAGTATCTAGGTGAACCTACAGTAAAAGGATGGCATGGTTGCATAGCCAAAAAGAATATTCCACAAGGACCATTACAGGATTTTATCATGCAAGCTTATGTACACATTAATAGTTATCATTGGGATCAAATGGGGCGTGTGGAAATCGGTCTTCTTGATGAAAATAGCGATTATGTAGCCCGTATATCAATGAGTGATGTTCAATGGGAAGCCGAGCAAAACAGTGGATTTGCTAGTGTGGGGAACAGTAAGAAACCAGGTGGGCAAGTTTTAATTAATGAACATGGAGATCATCCAGATACTTGGACTAATTTTAGAGGGCGATTATGGCTCGCTAGGACCGGTAATAGATGGGAAGCGTATATTTCTAAATTCATATTAGGTACGGAGATTGACGATGCTGAAAGGTTCGTTGTCTGGTTTGATGAAAATAACGTGAATATGAATAAAGTCACTCAAGTACAAATTAGCATTTCTCAGTTCTCTAACAACATGTTTTGTTCGCAAATGTCTATTGACGATTTGAAAATTTGGAAGGTTAACATGAATACACAAAATAATCCTCCTTATATCTTTGATGTTGGTGACAAAGTAGTTATTGATACTGAGCGAAGTCTTGTAACGATAAATGGTAAAAGTGCTATTAATCTAAAAGATATATTTAGTGACTATCCTGTTATTCATAAGGGTTCGAATAAACTAGAAATCATGCCTTCAACTGTCGGAACAGCCAAAGTAACGTATAGGGAGCGATTTAGATGAGGACACCAAGTGGAATCTTACATGTTGTTGATTTTAAAACGAGTCAAATTGTTTCCAATATACACCCAAAAGATTATTGGGACGATAAACGACATTGGGAAATAAAAAATAACATTGATACATTAGAGTTTAAAGTGTTTGATAATACAGATCATGCAGTTACACTCATGCAGCAAAATTTAGTTTTAAAAGAAGTTCGTGATGGTCGCATTGTTCCATATGTAATTACTGAAGCTGAAAAAGATTCAGATGATAGATCAGTCATTGCTTATGCATCTGGTGAATGGATTCAACTCGCGAAAGTTGGCATTATCAATCCACAGAAGATTGTAGGTAAAACGGTCAATGAGTTTATCGATATAGCTCTTGTGGGTACGAAGTGGAAAAGAGGAAAAACAGAATACGCTGGCTTCCACACTATGACGATTGATGAATTTATAGATCCACTGAAATTTTTAAAAGACATTGCTTCCTTATTCGATTTAGAAATTCAATATCGCGCGGAAGTTGTAGGGTCTCAAATTGTTGGTCGTTATGTAGATATGGTGAAAAAACGAGGGCGTGATACAGGCAAAGAAGTAACTCTGGGTAAAGATTTGATGGGTATCAAACGAATTGAGAATTCCCAAAACATCTGTACAGCCCTATTAGGATTCGTAAAAAAAGAAGGTGGAGACTTTATAACCATCTCTAGTATTAATAATGGAATTCCTTATCTTGTAGACAACGATGCATTCCAGCGATGGAATGAACGAGGACAACATAAATTCGGATTCTATACACCGGAGACAGAGCAAGATATAACACCACAACGTTTAATGACTCTTATGAAAACAGAGATAAAGAAACGCGTTAATACATCTGTTTCTTATGAAGTAAATGCACAAAGTATTGGCCGTGTATTTGGACTAGCTCATGAGCTGATTAATGAGGGGGATACAATCCGAATAAAAGATACAGGATTTACACCGAAACTTTATTTAGAAGCACGTGCAATCGCTGGTGACGAATCATTTATAGATCCTTCACAAGATAAATATGTATTTGGTGATTATCGTGAAATTACCGATCCGAATGAAGAAATGCGAAAATTATACAATAGAGTACTTGCTTCTTTAGGTAATAAAGCTAATAAAGAACTATTAGAACAACTAGAAAAGTTAGCAGAAGAAGCGAAGGGTACAGCCGAACAAGCTCAAAGAGAGTCTCAAGCAGCCAAGAAACTTGCTGAAAAGGTCCAGGAAAATCTAAAAAATAATACGGTGAATATTATTGAAGCTAAAAATCCACCGTCCGATAATCTTATAGTAGGTAAAACAGTGTGGCGAGATATTACCAACGGTAAAACGGGTATTTTAAAAGTGTGGAACGGTAAAGGTTGGGAACTCCTTATTCCTGATGTAGAGTCAGTAAAGGAAGAAACACTGAAACAAGTTAATAAAGATATTCAGCTCACAAAAGAAGCATTAAACAAAAAAGTGGAAGAAGCGCAAAGTGAAACCAATGGACAATTCAAGGAAGTTAAAAATAGTCTCCAAGAAGTTTCGCAAACGATTAAAAATGTACAAAACTCTCAAGGTGAAATTAATAAAGCTGTTTCTGAAATGAAACAAACTAACGAGGGTTTTACTAAATCTATTGAATCATTAACAAAAAAAGATGGTGAAATCACTGAAAAATTAAATACAGTGGAAGATACAGTTGAAGGTACAAAACATACTATTGCCGATGTGAAGCAAACAACAAACGTTTTAACAAAAACAACAAATGAAATAAAGAACACGGCGACTTCAAATAAGCAGACCATTGAACAATTACAAACCGACATGAGTAACATTTCTGTAGGTTCAATTAATCTAGCAAGCGATTCGGAAACAGGGTTAAACAAACAGAATATGACCGGAACATGGTCAGACAGTAAACAAATGACTCTTTCTAATAAGATTAATTACAGAAATAAGACGTTTACTATTTCTTTTTTATTCACTGGGAAAATGACTAAACTTAATACAAATCCTTGGTTCGGTGTAGAAACGGCAATAACTTATACAGACGGAGAGCAAGAATGGAAATCTGTACGTGCAGACTCACAATTAAAGATTAATGTAGCTTATAAGGACGAGCCTCTAACTGTTACATTCAAAACAAAAGATAAGGATGTAACTCAAATTAGGTTTTATTACTCTGGACGCAATATTGATGGTAATTTAAACTCACATCATGCGAAATTGGAAGAGGGGAACATAAGAACTACATGGCAGCCTGCTAATGATGAAGTTACTTCTAAAGAAACGTTCACGAAAAAAACAACTGAGATTGAGCAAAGTGTGAATAGAATCAAAGAAAGTATTAAAACTGTAGAAAAAACACAAATCTCTTTTAATGAACGTGTTAACACTGTAGAAAAGAATGCAGAAGGAACAACTGCAAGTGTTAAGAGATTACAGGAAACACAAACTGAGCAAGGAAAAACGCTTAGTGAGGCTACTACAACAATAGGTCAACATTCTGAAGCATTGAAATTAACAATGAAAAAGAAAGACGTTGAGGATTATGTAGGCGGTTTAGGTACTGTCAACGAATTGCGTGATGCGGATTTTAAATTAGGGCAGAAATATTGGTTTTGGAATAGTGGTAATGGAGCAACTGGATCTGTTGATACGAATTTAAAATACAAAGGTATGAATACATTTGCAATTACCGGTACTGGCCAGACTCAAGATCGTTGGTGGGGACTTACAAGTCAATTCATTGAGTGTCAGATTAACGAGGACTTTGTTGCATCAGGTTATTTCAATACGGATGGGAAAACACTTATTGATAGTGGCGGTGCATTTATAGAAATTGAATGGTGGACGGCTGACAAAAAAACTCGTGTTAAAACAGCTAGAACTAATATCAAGGTTGTAAATCATACATGGGTTCGTGCTGTATGTACAGATAAAGCGCCAGCTAATGCAGCGTTTGTGAGATGGCGTTATTACGTTACGAGAAATGGGCGTTTATGGTGTGCTGCACCTATGTTACAACGTGGCATTATAGCTACAGAATTTTGGTTACATCCGAAAGATCAAACTGATGTTGATAAAATGATGGAAGATATCGCTAATAAAGTAGCTACCGAAAAATACAATCAGAAAGTTACTGAATTAGAAAGAAGTATTAGTGCTACTGAAAAAGGCGTTTCAATTATCTCTGGAAAACAAGAAACGTTTATAAATGAGACTTATAATGCCTATGTAAAGAAAACGGAATCTAAGTTAGAAGTGTTAGATGAAGGGATTTTAGCGCAAATTTTAAAGGACGGCATTGTCACTGCGATCAATATGTCCCCTGGGAAAATTACAATCAATGCTGCAAAACTGGATATTAATGCCGATACAATGGTGCGATGGTTAACCGCAAAGGGTATTGATACGAATCTTATCAAAATTAATGGCGATAAGATTACCATCGATAAAAACGGCGTTACTATTAAAATGTTAGACTTCCTTTTTGAAGATGAATGGGGAACGAAAACAACTGTTATGCCAAAACGAAATTTAATAGCCGATCATGATTTTTCTAGTGTTCCAAAATTGAACATAGGTAACCCAAATTATCAGGGGTTTGGTGCTGGATATGGTCTACCTTGGAAAGTACAAGGAAACGGTGTAGTGATAGAAAATAACACTTTTATATTTAACTATGAACAAATGGTAAATGCAGTCCGTGTCGACACGTATAATTATCCAGAAACAAAGGTTCAAAACGGGATTCATCCAGGAAACTTTTATACATTGTCAGCACATTATCGAACCGCACAGATTAACGGTGTGCGTACAACTGCAAAACCACGTTTGCAGGTATGTTTTGTTACGCCATTGGATGAAGTGAGTTATAAAATTTGGCACGAAATATATAAAGATTTTCCAGAGCCATCTACATTTTATGGTGAAATTAGAAGGTATAATTTCACATTTACCGTTCCTAACAATTACAATCCACAAGAACATATGATTGTAGTTAAAGTTACAGCTGCAAATGCGCAAGTTTCTGCGGGTAGAGCTGTTTGTGTTTCAGGTATAACATTGGTTAGTGGTAACTATGCTTGCATGTATAACTGGGATCGTGCGGCAGCAGAAAGGGCCGATGGTCTTCAACCGTTTAATAAAATTGCTATAGGCAGCGTAAATAACAACATAGGTCCAGCTGCTCATGGACAGACCTTTGATATAAGTACAGAAAGGGATGTATTCATAAATCAACCTATTCTAACGCAGGGAATAAATTTAGGGCGTAATAAAATGGGCCAAGCTGGGTCCATTCGTTTCTTTGATGGCGGTCAAGGATATGGGTTTTATTTTATGGGAATGGGAGGACAATGGTACAAGCTACCTAACGTTTAGGAGGAAAATATATGGATGATTACAAGGATTTACAAGGTTATCCCTTACAAGCGGGGCAAGGTGCTCCGTTTGCTGGTAGGTTAGTAGATTCAGAAAGAAACGAAAACGGAGTATTTGTGCGAATTCCTTTTGATATGCTAAATAATGCCGGCTTATATGGTGCTAATAAAGTAGAGGTGTGGGGGGAAACGGATGGAACGATATATTTCCGTATTGCAACAAGATGCGAAATCTGTAAACGCGGAGCTCGTCTGTACGCACTGGATATGGGGTTTGCGAAAAAGCACATTTGTATGGAGTGTTATACATCGCTTACCAGTTCTTATCCATCACAAGAACCACTAAAACCAACTAATGAAAATAATACGCAAACAGAGCAGGAGCAGTATTAGCTGGTCTTTTTTTATTTCTGTTTATATTAGTTTTTAAGTATTTAAATTATTAATTATAATATATAATAAATATGATTTTGTTTTCTTATAATTTAATGTTTCATTTTAGGAGGTATATTATGAAAAAAAAGTTTATGTTAACGATGCTGCTGTTTGCATTGATGATAGGATTACATCCTAACTCAATGACAAAAGCAGAAACCATTAACACACAAGGTGATCAATTCGAACAAGGGAAGTATGATTTACAAGCTGGATTTCCATTTGGGCAGAACTGGAACAGGAACTCTCCTTATGCGGGAACAGAGACTAATAAAATAAAATGGGAGTATAAACTTTACGAGAAAGATATTAAAGAAATTCCTACCAGTCTTCATACTCCAAGTTTTACAGTACAACCTGCAATTGGACGTGATGGAACAATCTATATAACAAACAAAACTGTATTAAATAACACCGTAAATAAAAAGATACACGCTTTAAATCCAAATGGTTCATTAAAGTGGAAGAAGGAGATTATAGGAGGGGGAGCCAGTACGCCCGTTATTGCTGAAGATGGAACAATTTATGTTGCTGCAGGGAATTTAATTGCTTTCAATCCGGATGGTTCAATTAAATGGCAAGTGAATGCTTCAAGTATAGATACTCCTGTTTTGGATCATGATGGGACAATTTATCTAAAAGGTAGTAACCGATTATATGCCTATAATCCAGATGGTTCAATTAAATGGTCATCAAATGAAATAAAGGAGGGTTCTGGGGAAACTAATTCTATGCTTATTTCAAAAGATGGCATCATTTACACTTTAGTTTCAGATCTTGGCAATAAATATATCTATGCCCATGATAAAAATGGAAGACAATTATGGGAAAAATATGTTCGTGGGGAATACAATGGCACTGGATTTACTTTAGGGATACATAATGAAATACTTGTAAATACACAAGATATTTTATATGTATTTGATAAAACAGGAAACATAGTGCATCAATTGAAAGAAGAAGGAAGAGAAGCATTACTCTCCGCGCCTACAGTTTCATCTAAAGATGGAACGATTTATGTGGGTGGAAAAGGTTATATTTACGCCTATAATCCAGATTATTCCTTGAAGTGGAAATATCAAACTAAAGGGGATGTTTTTGAAGCGCCTTTAATTGATAAAAATGGGGAAATTTATTTTAGAACAACTAAAGAGGTGTATGTATTGAAACCAGATGCAACACTTAAATGGAGAATGGCTCAATCAAAAACATGGTTTGTTCCTGGTACGGCTACTAATTCAATAACAATGGGGCAAGATGGAAGCCTATATATTCTTGGAAAATATCTTTCATCAAATGGAAATGAAAATTATACTTCTTTAATAGCAATTGGCGACTCTTATACAGATAATGTATGTACTAAAGATAGTACATACATGGAAGTGCTTAAATCGTTGGAAGCAAAGAGTAAAAATGCTAAATTAACAGATGAAGAGAAGAAAGAAGCCCGTGATATTTTGAAGAAATTATCGGATGATCTTGATAAAACAGATAAATAAACACAATTGGAGTAATACAATTGAATGGTTTTTGAGAAAAGAGGGACAATCGTCTCTCTTTTTTATTATAAATAAGGAGATGGAAAGATGGATCGTATTGATGTATTAATGAAAACATTTATTGCTACATTTGGTGGCTTTTGTGGGTATTTCTTGGGAGGATGGGATGCAACATTGAAAATCTTAGTAACGATGGCAGTTATTGATTATCTAACTGGCATGATTGCAGCGGGATATAACGGAGAATTAAAAAGTAAAGTTGGTTTCAAAGGCATCGCCAAAAAGGTGGTGCTTTTTCTTTTGGTCGGAGCGGCAGCTCAATTAGATGCAGCGTTAGGAAGTAATAGTGCTATTCGTGAAGCGACAATTTTCTTCTTCATGGGTAATGAATTACTTTCACTTTTAGAAAATGCCGGACGAATGGGTATTCCGCTTCCGCAAGCTTTAACAAATGCAGTTGAGATTTTAGGCGGTAAACAAAAACAAGAAGATAGAAAAGGAGATGTTAAGTAATGGGACAAATTATTGATATTTCAAAATGGAATGGTGACATTAACTGGCCTATAGCAAAGCAATACATTGATTTCATCATCGCTCGTGTACAAGATGGTTCAAATTATGTAGATCCATTGTATAAAGGATATGTACAAGCCATGAAGCGACATGGTATTCCTTTTGGTAACTATGCATTCTGTCGTTTCGTTTCTGAAAATGATGCAAGAATAGAAGCTCGTGACTTCTGGAACCGTGGAGACAAGAGCGCTACAGTTTGGGTTGCAGATGTTGAAGTGAAAACAATGAATGATATGAGAGCGGGCACACAAGCATTTATTGATGAACTACGTCGATTAGGTGCTCCGAAAGTTGGTTTATACGTTGGTCATCATATGTATGCTCCGTTTGGTATGGCAAATGTAAAATCTGACTTTGTTTGGATTCCTCGTTATGGCGGTAACAAGCCAGCTTATCCATGCGATATTTGGCAATACACAGAGACAGGTAATGTACCTGGTATCGGTAAGTGTGATTTGAACCAATTGATTGGCAGTAAATCATTATCTTGGTTTACAGGAGAAAAACAACCAGAACAAGCTATTGCCAATGGTGGCTATCAATATGTTAAATCTGGTGGTTTTGGTATTTCATTGGTTCAGGAAGTCGTAAATGCTATGAATGAGCGCGGAACAAAAGGGAAGGTTGTCTCTGATCCATTAACTGGTTTAGCTTACTTACAAACTGAAGTATTACCTAATGGTGAGCTTGATAAGATTACAGCTTGGATGGATGAAAGAAACTGGTGGTACGAGTACATTAAAAAATAAAACAAAAGAATAGTTTTATGAAGAAATTATTATCTGGTTCTATATGTAGATAATTATATATTGATTTTCATCTTTATAAATGTTAGGGTAAATATACACCGTTTCTTATTTATCTATGAGTACTGTCTGTAGAACGAATAGAATAATTTGAAAAAGATCCTCTTTTGCACCTATATGCAGAAGGGGATCTTAATTTTTATGAGACTTAAAATTTACTTTTAGATAATGCTTTAAGTACTGGCTTTACAATTAAACCTATTAAACGAAAGCCTTTAAATATAGAGCGTACAACTTTCAAGGAATGTTCCTCCTAGTTGATGTTAATAAATGTATTATTATATAAAAAATAGAGATATAAAAATTTTTCTTCCATTTATCTTGTTCTTTTAAATTCTTCTTTCTCTGCCCTTAGAATCTAGAAAAATAGCATGAAAACTAATTAAAAAAGACAATTATTCTATTTATAAAACTATCCACTAAATTATTATCTTAATTAATCTTTAGAATCCTCATCACTCATAATATATTTGATATCTTCATCTGTAAATTCATTGCCTTTAAATACTGGATGCCCATTTGGATCGAGCATACCCATTACTTTTTTATCCCTATCAGACACAATTAGTGTATAGTCCTCCATAAGAAAAGGGTTTTTTGGTAAATCCACTAATATTCTCCAAGCTGGTCTTATATCATCGTTGTTTCTATTTTCTTTCTCAATTTTAAATGTATAAGCCTCATCAAAGAAAAGCTGGTTGATATCTTCATTAACTACCCCATCTAATTTATTTTTCTTATGATAATGTTTAGCAATTTCTATTGCTTCCTGAGGCTTTAACATCACATCTACAGTAATTTCATTTATTTTCCTATAATGTCTTGAAAAATCTTCTTGTTTTAATCTTATATAATTTTGAAATTCTTCAGTAGACAATTGTTTAAACTCTTCATCAGACATATTTTTATACTTATCTAAAGACATATAAAATTCTCCTTTTATTTATATTTCAATCTTAATCTTTCGATATATTCTATTGAATGGTCAATAGAAGCTTTATCAAATAAATGTTTATTTTTCATTACTTGTTCAAATACATATTCTTCTCTTTCTAACCTACTAAGATTCATATATTGCTCTTTTCCTATATCTAACCACTGCTCTGCATGAAAACCCTCATGATGCATATTTATGACGGATGGTTTTTTCTTTAAATATATATCCCCATTAACAAAATCAAACGCTGCTTCTACATTGTTTGGAAGAATTGTTCCTTTTTTATCTATATTAACTTTTATACCTAATTCTCCCCATTCCTTTTTATACGCTCGAATTTCCTTTCTAGTAGCTAAAGTTTCTCCAATTTCATTGGTTTGAATATTTACTTTTCTAAAATCCAAGTCAGCTCCGCTTGTTGCCTTATTAACTTCAGCTGTACTTTCAGCAAACTGATGAGTAAATAGTTTTTCTTTAGCTTGTTTAAGAGCATTGCTATCTGAGAAAGAGTCTACAATATTTCTGCCTGCATAAGCAAATTGATTTTTTGGCATTAGAATATTATTCAACATGTCAACGCTTTGCTTATACTTATCTAAAGTTATTACGTTTTTAGTACCTTGTATAAAGTTTACACTTTCACTAAGTTTTGAGGTTTTGTCTAACTTTGAAACTTTACCTGATTTTGAAATTTTATCTACACCTTTTGTTCCTACAAAAAATTCAGCAATTGCTAATTTAACTTGCATCTCTACATTTCCAAACCATTTAGCTCTGCTATTCCAATCTCCATTTACAACATCTTGATTCCACGAATCAGAAATAGCTTGTTCTACAGCAGCAAATGTTTCGTCGATGTGAGAAAGAGCATACACAGCACCCTCAACACTATCTATTGGATGTAAAATTGTGTTTAATATTCCTTTAAGTTCATCTAACACCGCTTCATTTTGCCCTTTTTTGTAGTTGTAATATTGCCCAATAAGGGGAGTGTTTTCTATCTGGCGAATAAACTTTTCGTACAACTGATCTATCGCTTCTACGTTATTTTCAACAGTATCTTTAAATTTATCGAACAACGATTCTTCTATAATACTACTTCCTTCAGAATGACGTTTTTTTTCTTCTGTAATCGCTTGGATAGGAGTTATCCACTCCATATTCAACCCTTGCGTACTAAATGTACCACTTGCAGGACTAAAGCCTTTTCCACTTTGAACTTCCGCCAAACCCATCGCAATGCTAGCGGCTAGTTGGAGTGCAGTATCATAATTATTACTAGAAGTATAATTAAATTCATATAGATGTTCTAATTTTTCTTGCAGTTTTTTCCTCATGACAGTAAAGAGATTCGCCATAGCGTCCATACCCGGGAGTGGCATAGCTTGATTGATGGCTTCTATACTTGTTTTCATTCGGTCAATTTCTCGAATTTGTTCTAGTAACTCTTGTTCAACGACATCCGTGGAAGCAACCTGTGATTGGAATTGACTTGGAAAAGCATCATTCTGACGAATTAACTCTTCACACAGATAAATGATTCCTTGTGCTAAAGGGCGAAAGGTTTGTACAAAAAATGATTTTGCACTGCTATATGTTTGTCCTTGTAACACAGTATCAATTGCAAAAGCATCAATCGACTGAATCGCTTGTTCCATACCTTGAATGGTAGCCGTACATACAGCATTCATACTTTGTGTTTGGGCATGTACTTCCCCTAAATACATATTTAAACTCAAAAATCTCCCCCCTTTTATGCGAACAAGTAAATCATACCAATTAAAGGATATATATGTAAATATGCTGCTGTAGTAAACTCAATATCAAAGTAGAACTTTTCCATTTAATTACTAAAGTACCGTCTAATTCGTTTATGGGTACCTGTGAAGAATATGGTATACAAAATAAATTTACAGGATTTGAAATGAATATATAATAGAAGAAAAAAGAAATGTTTATATTGTCGCTACCATGTTGGCGTCAACCTCATGCGCCTAATGGCAACAAAAAACATCTACTTCGTCCCATTCGGGCAAGATGCACCAGAGAAAAAACCGAACTCAATGGTAGCTCGCATGGAGTTGCTTGAAGATACAGTGTTAGAAGCGCTGCAAGGGAAGCAATTGCAACCGGTTGTCGTAGAAAAATTCAGATATATGAATTAAAAAACGAAAAAAAACGGACAATTTTTGATGAAACCATCATTCTTACTGTAGAATATGATAAAATTAACGTTATTAAGATTAGAAGGGGTATTGTATACTCCTTCTGATTCTAAGTTATAGAAGGATTGGTATCTAGAAAGGGGCATAGTGATGGAAAAGCAAAAAACTTTTCATGTCGCTGTAGTTGGAGCAACCGGCGCAGTTGGTGAACAAATGTTAAATACTTTAGAGAAACGAGAATTTCCAATCGGGAAATTAACGTTACTTTCATCTAAACGATCTGCAGGTAAGAAACTTGTATTTAAAGGCGAAGAATTTACAGTTCAAGAGGCAACTCCTGAAAGCTTTGAAGGAGTAGATATTGCACTATTTAGTGCTGGTGGATCTGTATCGAAACAATTAGCGCCAGAAGCAGCAAAACGCGGTGCGATTGTTGTTGATAATACAAGTGCATTCCGTATGACAGAAAACGTGCCACTTGTTGTACCTGAAGTAAATGAAAACGACTTAAAAGAACATAATGGTATTATTGCAAATCCAAACTGTTCTACAATTCAAATGGTAGTAGCTCTTGAGCCAGTTCGTCAGCAATATGGTTTAAAACGAGTAATCGTTTCCACATATCAAGCTGTATCAGGTGCTGGTGCGGCAGCTATTGAAGAACTGCATGAACAATCACAAGCAATCTTAAATGGCGAAGAAGTTAAGGCAAATGTTCTTCCTGTATCAGGTGATAAGAAGCATTTCCCAATTGCTTTTAATGCGATTCCACAGATTGATAAATTCCAAGATAATGGATTTACGTTTGAAGAAATGAAAATGATTAACGAAACGAAAAAAATTATGCATATGCCTGAATTAGAAGTAGCGGCAACATGTGTACGTTTACCAGTTGTATCAGGACACTCTGAGTCTGTTTACATCGAAGTAGAAAAAGAAGGCGTAACAGTAGCAGAATTAAAGAGCTTACTTGCAAATGCGGAAGGTATTGTTCTACAAGATAATCCAGAAGAGCAGTTATATCCAATGCCAGCTACTGCAGTAGGTAAAAACGAAGTATTCGTTGGAAGAATCCGTAAAGATTTAAATAACGATAAAGGATTCCATCTTTGGGTCGTATCTGATAACTTATTAAAAGGCGCTGCATGGAATTCTGTTCAAATTGCAGAGCGCTTAGTAAAATTACAATTAGTGTAAACGGCTAAGAGAAGGTGCAAAATATGAAAATAATTGTTCAAAAATTTGGTGGCACATCAGTACGTGATGACAATGGACGTAAGCATGCGCTTCATCATATAAAAAAATCATTAGCTGCTGGTTATAAAGTAGTTACTGTCGTATCTGCTATGGGCCGTAAAGGTGAACCATATGCAACGGATACGTTATTAAGTCTTGTAAATCAAGAGGAATCTACTATTTCTAAGCGTGAGCAAGATTTATTATTATCGTGTGGAGAGTTAATCTCTGCAATTGTTTTCTCTAATATGTTGAATGAGAACGGTATAAAAGCAGCAGCATTAAATGGTGCACAAGCTGGTTTTGTAACGAATGATGACTTTACGAATGCAAAGATTATTGAAATGAATTGCGATCGTATACATGAAGAGTTAGAAAATGTAGATGTAATCGTCGTTACAGGATTTCAAGGACAAACGAAAAAAGGTGATACGACAACACTTGGACGCGGAGGTAGTGATACTTCAGCTTCAGCATTAGGTGTTGCACTTCATGCTGAATACATCGATATATTCACTGATGTAGAAGGTGTTATGACTGCGGATCCTCGTATTGTAAAAGATGCACGTCATCTTCAAACTGTAACGTATAACGAAATTTGTAACATGGCTTATCAAGGTGCGAAAGTCGTTCATCCACGTGCAGTTGAAATTGCGATGCATGCAAAAGTGCCACTTCGTGTACGTTCTACGTATTCTGATAGTGAAGGTACGCTTATTTCAGCATATGACGGTGCTACAAGAGGTCGTGATGTAGAAGAACGTCCTGTTACAGGCATTGCCCACGTATCAAACGTAACGCAAATTAAAGTGCTTGCAAAAGAAACGGCATATGATTTGCAACAACATGTGTTTAAAGAGATGGCGAACGAAGGAATAAGTGTTGATTTAATTAATATTTCACCTACTGGCGTAGCATATACGGTGAGTGATAATGTATCAAGTCATGCAGTTAAATTATTACAGAACCTTGGATATGAGCCAATTGTGACAGAACATTGTGCGAAAGTATCTATCGTTGGGGCTGGAATGGCAGGATACCCAGGGGTTACTGCGAAAATCGTTACAGCTTTAGCGGAAAAAGGTATTCAAATCCTGCAATCGGCAGATAGTCATACAACAATTTGGGTTCTTGTAAAAGAAACTGATTTAGTGGAGGCTGTAAATGCATTACATAGTGCGTTTGAGCTTTCAAAAGAAAAGCAACTGGAACAATAAGGAGTGAGACCATGATAGATTTTGGGACAATTGCAACCGCGATGGTAACACCGTTTGATATAAACGGGAATATCGATTTTGCAAAGACAACGAAATTGGTAAATTATTTAATTGATAACGGTACAACAGCAATCGTGGTAGGAGGAACGACAGGAGAATCTCCTACATTAACTTCAGAAGAGAAAGTAGCGTTATATCGCCATGTCGTATCTGTTGTCGATAAAAGAGTGCCCGTAATCGCTGGAACAGGTAGCAATAATACGCATGCTTCTATTGACTTAACTAAAAAGGCAACAGAAGTTGGTGTGGATGCAGTAATGCTAGTAGCACCGTATTATAACAAACCGAGTCAAGAAGGAATGTATCAGCATTTTAAAGCAATTGCTGAAAGCACGCCGCTTCCGGTTATGCTATATAACGTTCCAGGACGATCTATTGTACAAATCTCCGTTGATACAGTTGTTCGTTTATCAGAAATAGAAAACATTGTTGCTATTAAAGATGCCGGCGGCGATGTGTTAACAATGACAGAAATCATTGAAAAAACAGCGGACGACTTTGCGGTATACAGCGGTGATGACGGTTTAACGTTACCAGCTATGGCAGTTGGAGCGAAAGGTATCGTTTCGGTAGCCTCTCATGTTATCGGAAACGAAATGCAAGAAATGATTACAGCATTTCAAGCAGGAGAATTTAAGAAGGCACAAAAATTACATCAATTACTTGTAAGAGTAACTGATTCATTATTTATGGCGCCAAGTCCAACTCCAGTAAAAACAGCGTTACAAATGGTTGGATTAGATGTAGGTTCTGTACGTTTACCACTTCTTCCATTAACAGAAGAAGAAAGAGTAACGTTACAATCTGTAATGCAATCTATCCCTCGTTAATAAAAAATGACCTAGTGTAGAACTAGGTCATTTTTTATTATATGCAAATCTTTTCCTCTTTTTCTTACTTATATGTGTTCTTATAAGAATATTAATCGCTTCTTCATTATGTGTATAAGAAAATAATCGAACCCCTTTAACTGAGTCAAAAAATGATAGATATTATGGCATAAACGTAATAAACTACGGTGTCTGTTTTTAGAGAAATCCCCTCAAATGTAACGTAATTCATAAAAAAACTCCATTTTGTAAGTGTTTTTGTTGGATTCTAGAAAAATAAATCTTGAAACTCCCTATTATGAAATGAATTTAGCATATGTATGGCTAGTTCTTCAAAATAATATGGAGTATAAAATCGGAGTAAATATAAAGGAAATACGTTCGATACTTTTGTTGTCATTCCGTTCTTTTCCTCTTTCTTTCGCACGATTTAACTTGTGTTCTATTTCTTGTATCAGGTATAATATGGCTAAGTAGCTTAGTACGGGTATGCTTAGCAAAATTGGGAAAAATTATAATTTAATTAAATTTTCATATCATATCGAATAAGATATTTGATTTATATAATGAAAGAGAGGTGAAACCTGGTTTAAAAAATAAACAAGGACATGATATCGCATAACGGTAAGGACATTCGTCTTGGACGGTGAAAATATGGTGGTTGTAGAGTTTCCCCTGGTGTCTCTGCAATTTTAGTGAAATCAGTGTTTGCAAGATTTTTAAACCAGGCAACAACATGAAGAGAAAAGAGAATGAGTCTGTTAAAGTATTTGCTCTTGGTGGAGTAGGTGAAATCGGGAAAAACATGTACTGTGTTGAAATTGATTCTGAAATCTTTATCGTAGATGCAGGGTTAATGTTCCCGGGAGATGAAATGTTTGGAATTGATATCGTTATTCCTGATATTACATATTTAGTGGAAAATCAAGAGCGAGTAAAAGGTTTATTTATTACTCACGGTCATGAAGATCATATTGGTGGAATTGTGTATGTGCTTCGTAAATTATCTATTCCAGTCTATGCAACGAAATTAACAGTAGGACTTATACAAGAAAAACTTGGTGAAGCGGGCATGTTAGGCCGTGTAGACCTAAAAACAATCGATTCAAATTCAACAGTAGAATTTAACACTACAACGGTGTCATTCTTCGGAACGACACATAGTATTCCGGATTCTGTTGGCGTTTGTTTCCATACATCAAAAGGTGCAGTCGTATATACGGGAGACTTTAAATTCGATCAAACTCCAATTGGAAATAGTGGAGCAGACCTTGGGAAAATGGCGCAAATCGGAAATGAAGGCGTACTTTGCTTATTATCTGATAGTACAAACGCAGAGCGCCCAGGCTATACAGGTTCAGAAAAAGAAGTTGGTGTAGAAATCTCTAAAGTGTTCTACGGTGCAGAAGGTCGTATTATCGTTGCTTCATTTGCATCGAATGTACATCGTATTCAACAAGTATTTGATGCAGCTGCTGAAACAGGGCGAAAAGTAGCGGTAGTAGGACGTAGTATGGTGAAAGTAGTAGACATTGCAAGACGTCTTGGTTATTTAGATGTTCCAGAAGGTATGGTTATTTCATTACAAGAAGTAGACAACTTCCCAGAGAAAAAGGTAGCTATTTTAACGACAGGTAGTCAAGGTGAACCGATGGCTGCTCTATCTAGAATGGCAAAACAAGCACATAAACAAATTTCAATTCGTAAAGGTGATACTGTTATCATTGCTGCTTCGCCAATTCCGGGTAATGAAATATCTGTATCAAAAATTATTGATTTGTTATTTAGAGCTGGAGCTGAAGTTGTTTATTACGGCGAACGAAAAGTTCACGTGTCAGGTCACGGTAGCCAAGAAGAATTAAAATTAATGTTAAATTTAATGAAACCAAAGTACTTTGTACCCGTACATGGTGAGTTCCGTATGCAAAAAGCACATGCATATTTAGCTGAAGATGTAGGTATTACAAGAGAAAATATCTTTATCGTAGAAAAAGGCGATGTAATTGCTTTTGGTGACGATGAAGCAAACTTAGTCGGTAAAGTACAAGCTGGTAATGTTTTAATTGATGGATTAGGTGTAGGTGACGTTGGTAATATCGTTCTTCGAGATAGAAAGATGTTATCTCAAGATGGAATACTAGTAGTTGTTGTAACGCTTGGTAAAGATGAAAAGAAAATTATCTCTGGCCCAGAAATCATTTCACGTGGTTTCGTATATGTTCGTGAATCAGAAGCGTTAATTGAACGATCTACAGAGATTGTACGTATGATTGTTGAGCAGTCAATTAAAGAATATTCAATTGAATGGTCAATGTTAAAACAAAATATTCGTGAATTATTAGGACAGTTCTTGTACGAAGAGACAAAGAGAAAACCTATGATTTTACCGATTATTATGGAAGTATAAAAAGATCACCCTTATGGGTGATCTTTTTTCTTTTTAACCCTATCGAATGAAATTTATAACTTAAGAAATAATAGTTATATACGAGTGAAAGGGGATGCGAAATGACAGAACGTGATCGATATACAAATGAAGAAAAAGAAGCTGAGCCAAAAGAAGCTGGAAAAGAGGCTTCAATAGTTGAAAAAATTCAACAGCTTGGACAGACAAATGTACCACAGATGAATGAATCACGTATTCATTGTTTAACGATTATCGGACAAGTGGAAGGTCATGTTCAATTACCACCGCAAAATAAAACAACAAAATATGAGCATATCATTCCGCAAATTGTTGCGATTGAACAAAATCCGAAAATTGAAGGTTTGCTTTTAATATTAAATACAGTTGGAGGTGACGTTGAAGCTGGGCTAGCAATTTCTGAAATGGTAGCTTCACTTTCAAAACCAACAGTATCTCTAGTTTTAGGTGGGGGACATTCCATCGGTGTACCGATTGCTGTTTCTACTGACTATTCGTTTATTGCGGAAACTGCGACGATGACAATTCATCCAATTCGTTTAACAGGTCTTGTCATAGGTGTGCCACAAACATTTGAGTATTTGGATAAGATGCAAGAAAGAGTCATTCGTTTTGTGACGAAGCACTCGAAAGTAACAGAAGATCGTTTTAAAGAGCTTATGTTTGCGAAAGGAAATTTAACGCGAGATATTGGGACGAATGTAATTGGTGGGGATGCAGTAAAGTACGGTCTTATAGATGATGTCGGCGGTATTGGAAATGCGATTCGAAAATTAAACGAATTAATAGATGTTCGTGCGGAAGATAGTACAGAAGGGACAATGCTACAATGATTTTATATACAATTATGCCAGAGCAACTTGTGTATCCGGTCGATTATTCACAATGTGAAAGTCAAAAAGTTGTAAATATAAATGGTGTGGAATTAATGGTTTCTGAAGAGGAACATGGATGTTATTCTATTGTACGTGTGCTAAGTACGGACCCACTTCACTATTTAGAGTTTGAGCCCGGTCAGAAAATAACCTTTTAGCAAAAAGAAGGATTTTGTTTAGAAGCTATGGTATAATATAAAAAACAAGACGGTTGAGCAGCCATGAGTAGGCTGCTTTCTTCTGTTTATTTAGCATTTTACAAGAAGTGTAAAAATAGAAGATATAAAGACCTGAAAAATAGAGAAAACAGACATATAAATAGAGCATTTTGAAGGGAGCTTTACTTATATGTAGAACACGAGGTGAAGAAATGGCAAAACAAAAGCAAAGAGGGACGAAGGCAAAGGCAAGACGTACGATAAAGCCAACTTTGTATTATGAAATCGTCGGTTTAACTCTTTTTGCACTTTCAATCATTACGATTTTACAGCTAGGCGTTGTAGGGAAATCGTTTGTGTTATTTTTTCGCTTCTTCTTTGGTGAGTGGTACATAATTGGTGTGTTAGGTGTAATAGCTTTATCGGTTTCCTTTGTTATAAAACGCGGATGGCCGAACCTTTTAAATAAACGATTAATTGGATTTTATTTAATTGTATTGGCGATATTAATGTTTAGTCATATTACATTATTTAACCTCCTTACAAAAGATGGAGCAGTGCAAAATACTTCTGTTATTGTGAGTACGAAAGATAACTTCTTTCTTGAAATGAAAAAGGGGCCAGATAGCGTTCATTTAGGTGGTGGTATGTTTGGTGCGCTTATGTTCGCAACATGTTACTTCTTATTTGACGAAGTAGGAGCTTATATCATTGGTATTATTCTAGTTATTCTCGGTATACTTTGTATAACAAATAAGCATATTGGAGAAGTGTTAGCTCCAGTTGGTAGAATTCTTAGAAGTCAGTTTCAAGTGATGCAAGGGGATTATAAAGATTGGAGAGCCAAAAGAACGGCTGAACAAACAGAAAAGAAAAAAACAACAAGAAGCACAAGAAGCAAACGTGCTGCAGAACAAGAAGAAATTATTGAGCCGATGGAAGAAATCTCAATTGATCCTCCGATTATTTCGAATTTCACTGAGAATTATCCTGTAAATGAAGAAGAGGATAAACGAATCGAAGTAGAGCAAGAAGAGTTGATCACTTCACCGTTTATTGAAGAGACTCCGCCAATTGAAGAACCAAAGAAAAAGCGTGGAGAAAAAATTGTTGAATCGTTAGAGAGTGAAGCGCAAGCACCTCCTATGCAATTTTCAAATGTAGAAAATAAAGATTACAAGCTTCCTTCACTTGATATATTAAAATTTCCAAAGAATAAGCAAGTTACAAATGAAAATGCGGAAATTTATGAGAATGCTCGTAAATTAGAACGTACATTCCAAAGTTTTGGAGTGAAAGCGAAAGTAACAAAAGTGCATAGAGGTCCTGCAGTTACAAAATATGAAGTGTATCCTGATATGGGGGTAAAGGTAAGCAAAATTGTCAGTTTAAGTGATGATTTAGCCCTTGCTTTAGCCGCAAAGGACATTCGTATTGAAGCGCCAATTCCCGGGAAATCAGCTGTAGGGATCGAAGTTCCAAACTCAGAAGTTTCGATGGTAACGCTGAGGGAAGTTCTTGACTCTAAGGCTAATAATCATCCGGAAGAGAAGTTGTTAATTGGTCTTGGCCGAGATATTACAGGTGAAGCTGTATTAGCCCGTCTAAATAAAATGCCTCATTTACTCGTAGCTGGTGCGACAGGTAGCGGGAAAAGTGTATGTATTAACGGTATTATTGTTAGTATTTTAATGCGTGCAAAACCACATGAAGTAAAATTAATGATGATTGACCCGAAAATGGTAGAGCTAAATGTATATAACGGTGTACCTCATTTGTTAACGCCAGTTGTAACTGATCCGAAAAAAGCATCGCAAGCATTGAAAAAAGTTGTGAGTGAAATGGAACGTCGTTATGAATTGTTTGCTCATAGTGGTACACGTAACATTGAAGGATACAACGATTATATAAAAGAGCATAATAGTCAATCAGAAGCGAAACAACCCGAATTACCTTATATTGTAGTAATTGTGGACGAGTTAGCAGATTTAATGATGGTTGCTTCGTCTGATGTAGAGGATGCGATTATGCGTCTAGCGCAAATGGCTCGTGCTGCTGGTATTCATTTAATTATTGCAACGCAACGTCCGTCAGTTGACGTTATTACGGGTGTTATTAAAGCAAATATTCCATCACGTATTGCATTCGCTGTATCTTCTCAAACAGATTCTCGTACAATTCTTGACGGTGGTGGTGCAGAGAAGCTACTAGGTCGTGGAGACATGCTGTTTATACCAATTGGTGCATCGAAACCTGTACGTGTACAAGGCGCATTTTTATCAGATGATGAAGTTGAGAGAGTTGTAGAATATGTTATTGGACAGCAAAAAGCACAATATCAAGAAGATATGATTCCGCAAGATGTTCCTGATACGAAGCAGGAAGTAGAAGATGAATTATATGATGAAGCGGTTCAACTTGTAGTGGAAATGCAAACAGCATCTGTTTCTATGTTACAACGTAGGTTTAGAGTAGGTTATACGCGAGCTGCTCGCCTAATTGATGCAATGGAAATGAATGGTGTAGTAGGTCCGTATGAAGGGAGTAAACCGAGAGAAGTACTCATTAATGATGTACAAGAAAAAAGTTCTTAAAAAAAGCCTAATTGTTTTTACAATTAGGCTTTTTTATATAGTGTTTTTGTTATATACTATACTCAGCGATAAAGAAAGGGCTTACATTTAGGGGTGCCCTTTAGAATACGAATACTTTGAGTATGTTTTATGTAAATGTTCGATATTTAATGTAGAAAAATGTTAGATTTTGTTGACACGTATGAGAGCAAGTGGTAAGATTACTTCGAAAAGAATCACTGCCTCATATAATCTTGGAGATAAGGTCCATAAGTTTCTACCTGGCAACCATGAATTGCTAGACTATGAGGGGAAAAGTGTGTAACAAAGGATGTAAAGGATCTTTGTGCCGAACTTTTTCTCGAAATGAGGAATGTTTATGGTGCAAAGTTTTTTTTATGCAATAAAGAGTGAAAATTTTATTTTAAAAAATTATTATTATTTATTCGACAATTACACTTATTTTGGTGTTTAGTCATTTGTACTATGTTGTAAGTTGAAAAAAGAGAAAAGAAGTCTTACATCAGAGGTCGAATAATTGAAATGCGGGGGAGTCTTATGTCAGTAAAATCTGATAGTCGTCACCTATATCTACGGGTGATTGATCACATCAAAGAAAAAATTAAAGATGGCGCTTATAAAGAACGACAAAAGTTACCATCAGAGTTTGATTTAGCGAAAGAACTTGGCGTAAGTAGAGCGACTTTAAGGGAAGCGTTGCGTATTTTAGAAGAAGAAAATGTTGTCATTCGTAGACATGGTGTAGGGACATTTGTAAATGCAAAGCCATTATTTTCTTCTGGAATAGAACAACTTTCTAGTATTACAGATATGATTTCTAGTGTGGGGAAAACACCAGGAACAATCTTTTTATCATCATCTACTACAACTTTAACAGAAGAGGAAAAAGAGAAGTTTAATAGTGAAGATGGTTTTAATGCAGTGATGATTGAACGCGTGCGTACAGCAGATGGGGAACCTGTTGTGTATTGTATCGATAAACTTGCAAAAGAAATATTGCCAGACTTATCGGGTTACAATGAGGAATCATTATTAACGGTGATACATAATAACACGCATAAGCGCATAACATATGCGGTTGCTCACATTGAGCCAATTGGCTATCACCCTAAAATCTCACCAATTTTAGAATGTGAGCCTGAAACAGCACTGCTTGTATTAAAACAAATGCACTATGATCAAAATGATGAGCCAATCTTATATTCTATCAATTACTTTAGAGCTGATAAATTTAGCTTCCACGTATTAAGAAAGCGTATGTAGGTAAATTCCTTTTTAGGGAGGTGACAGCAAGAAGTAAGGAACAGCAGCGTAAGAATAAATAAATATATATCATTTTTGGAGGGGTTTCTAGTATGAAGAAAAAAGCAGGCCTTTTATTATCATTAACTTTAGCAGCAAGTACAGTTTTAGGTGCATGTGGTAACTCGGATAAGGCGAGCAGTGACAAGAAAGACACGAAAGACAATAAAGACTTCAAGGTTGGTCTCGTAACGGATGTTGGGGGCGTTGATGATAAGTCATTTAACCAATCTTCTTGGGAAGGGTTACAAAAGTTTGGTAAAGATAATGGTTTAAAAGAAAAGACAAATTATCGTTACCTTCAGTCTGAAAAAGAAGCTGATTATATTCCGAATTTAAAAAAATTCTCAAAAGATAAATATGATTTAACATTCGGAATTGGTTATAAATTAGAAGGTGCAATTAAAGAAGTAGCAAAAGAATCTTCAAAACAACAATTTGCAATCGTAGATACTGTTGTAGATGCACCGAACGTAACGAGTATTACGTTTAAAGATCATGAAGGATCATTCCTTGTAGGTGCGGTAGCAGCTATGTCAACAAAATCGAATAAAGTAGGATTTGTTGGTGGAATGAAAAGTGATTTAATTAGTAAATTTGAAAATGGATTTAAAGCTGGTGCAAAGGCAGTAAATCCAAACATTGAAATCGTATCTGAATATGCAGAAGCATTCGATAAGCCTGAAAAAGGTACAGTTCTTGCTTCAGCAATGTATGGTCAAGGCGTAGACGTAATTTATCATGCTGCTGGTGGTACAGGTAACGGTGTGTTCACAGAAGCGAAAAACCGTAAGAAAAAAGGTGAAAATGTTTGGGTAATCGGTGTTGACCGTGACCAACATCAAGAAGGTATGCCTGAAAATGTAACATTAACTTCAATGATTAAACGTGTTGATGTAGCAGTAGAAAAAGTAGCTAAAGAAGCAAAAGATGGGAATTTAAAAGGCGGGAAAATTGAAGAGTTTGGCTTAAAAGATGACGGTATTGGTATTTCAAAAACAACTGATAACGTGAAAAAAGTTAACCCTGAAATTTTAACAAAAGTAGAAGAGCTTGAAAAGAAAATTACAGCCGGTGAAATTAAAGTGCCAGCTACAGATAAAGAGTATAAAGAATATGAAACTTCTCTAAAAAAATAAATAGAGAAATAGCAAAGGTTAGTTCATAGAACTAACCTTTGTATGTATAAAACTTCCGAATTGCTTAATAAGTTAATAGTGTAATAGGGAATGTTCCCTGTTAAAAGGAGGAACACAATGGAATACGTAATTGAGATGAATAACATTACGAAAGTATTCCCAGGCATTGTAGCGAATGATGATATTACGCTGCAAGTAAAGCAGGGTGAGATACATGCTTTACTTGGAGAAAATGGTGCAGGGAAATCCACATTGATGAATGTACTATTTGGTTTGTACCAACCAGAGCAGGGTGAAATTAAAATTAAAGGTAAACCTGTAAAAATCACAAATCCGAATATAGCAAATGACCTTGGTATTGGAATGGTCCATCAACACTTTATGCTTGTTCATAATTTTACAGTTACAGAGAATATTATTCTCGGAAATGAACCGAAGAAAAAAGGGAAAATTGCTGTTGAGGAAGCTGCTAAAGAAATTCAAAAACTGTCTGAACAATACGGTTTATCTGTAGATCCATATGCGAAAATACAGGATATTTCAGTTGGTATGCAGCAGCGTGTTGAGATTTTGAAAACTCTTTACCGCGGTGCAGAAATTTTAATATTTGATGAACCAACAGCTGTGTTAACACCGCAAGAAATTCATGAGCTAATTCAAATTATGAAAAAGCTTGTGCAAGAAGGAAAATCTATTGTTCTTATTACACATAAGTTGAAAGAAATTATGGAAGTTTGCGATCGTTGTACGATTATTCGTAAAGGAAAAGGGATTGGAACGGTTGACGTTGCAAATACGGATGAAAATAAACTTGCAGAATTAATGGTCGGACGTCAAGTGAATTTTAAAACAGAAAAAATAGACGCGAAGCCAAAAGAAGAGGTACTTTCAATTGCAAACCTTGTTGTTCACGATGCACGTCAACTACCTGCTGTAAAAGGCCTTGACTTAACTGTTCGTGCGGGGGAAATTGTTGGGATTGCAGGGATTGATGGAAACGGACAAAGTGAATTAATAGAAGCAATTACTGGTTTACGAAAAGTTGAGTCAGGTTCTATTGCAATTAAAGGAAAAGAAATAACAAATTGGCCTGTTAGAAGAATAACAGAAGAAGGAATTGGTCATATTCCAGAAGATCGTCATAAACACGGACTCGTTCTTGATTTTTCTGTTAGAGATAATATAGTTCTGCAAACGTATTATAAAAATCCATTTTCAAAGAAAGGGATTTTAAATTTCAGCAAAATTACAGAAAAAGCAAAGGCTCTTATTGAACAGTTTGATGTGCGTACACCTGGTGAGCAAACGTTAGCACGCGCTCTATCTGGGGGGAATCAACAAAAAGCAATTATTGCACGTGAAGTAGACCGAAATCCAGATTTATTAATTGCGGCACAGCCAACACGTGGTTTAGATGTAGGAGCAATTGAATTTATTCATAAGAGATTAATAGAGCAAAGGGATAAAGGAAAAGGTGTATTACTTTTATCATTAGAATTAGATGAAATCTTAAATGTTAGCGATCGAATTGCTGTTATTTATGAAGGGGAAATTGTAGCAATAGTTGATGCGAAAGAAACGAATGAACAACAGCTTGGATTGTTAATGGCTGGAGGAACAAAGAAGGAGCAGGTGGGTACAAATGGCTAAAAAGCTTTTAACAGAACGAACGATAAATATTTTAGTCCCAGTACTATCCGTTATTTTCGGCTTACTTGTAGGAGCGATTGTAATGCTAGTTAGTGGCTATGATCCAATTGTTGGTTATAGTGCACTTTGGACAGGAATGTTCGGCAGCGCAAGTGCGATTGGTGAAACGCTCCGTACAATGATACCGCTTATTCTTGCTGGCTTATCGGTGGCGTTTGCATTTCGTACAGGTTTATTTAATATCGGGGTAGAGGGTCAATTGTTAGTTGGTTGGCTTGCAGCGGTTTGGTTCGGTTATGCAGTCTCACTACCAGCTTTCCTTCATATTCCATTATCTATTTTATTTGCAGCATTGGTAGGCGGAATTTGGGGCTTCATTCCGGGATACTTAAAAGGGAAGTTTCAAGTGAATGAAGTTATTGTAACTATTATGATGAACTATATCGCGTTGTATGTAACGTATGACATCATTAAGCGTTTCTTACATGCGGGTAATGACAAAACGTATGATATTAAAGAGAGTGCTTCACTATCTTCAGACTGGCTTGCTTCTATTACTGATGGTTCACGTCTACACTGGGGAATTATTGTAGCAATTTTAATCGCTATTTTAATGTGGTTCTTATTAGATCGAACAACTTTAGGTTACGAATTAAAGTCAGTAGGATTTAATCAGCATGCTTCTCAATATGCAGGTATGAAAGTTTCTCGTAATGTAGTATTCTCCATGACAATTGCTGGTGCATTTGCGGGGATTGGTGGAGCGATGGAAGGATTAGGGACATTCCAGAGTATGACAGCGATGTCTTCGTTTACAGGAGTAGGATTTGATGGGATTGCCGTAGCATTACTTGGAGGGAATAATCCGTTTGGTATAATCCTTTCAGCTTTATTATTTGGTGGTTTGAAAAGTGCTTCCCCTCAAATGAACTTTGAGGCAGATGTACCGTCAGAGCTTATTAATGTAATTATTGCATGTATCATCTTCTTTGTTGCATGTAGTTATGTGTTAAGATGGGCGCTTACACGCATGAGCAAGGAGGGGAAATAAATGAGCTTTTTAGATATATTAGCCATTCTTGTGACGGGTACGTTATATACATCGGCACCTATCATTTTCACAGCACTAGGTGGTGTATTTAGTGAACGATCGGGTGTTGTAAACATCGGATTAGAAGGACTAATGCTATTTGGTGCATTTATTGGAGTCGTTACAAACTTATTAATGGGTGATACTTGGGGAACGATGACTCCGTGGATTGCGTTACTATTTGCGGCAATTGGTAGTGGGTTATTTGCATTACTTCATGCGGTAGCTTCTATTACATTCCGAGCAGATCAAGTTGTAAGTGGTGTAGCCATTAACTTCTTATCTCTTGGTTTAACAGTATTTGCAATTAAGAAGATTTTTGATAAAGGGCAGACTGACTTTATTCAGTATCGTATTGAAAAGATTGATATTCCAGGACTTTCGGATATTCCGGTTTTAGGGAAAATATTTTTCTCGAACGTACCAATAACGTCATATATTGCCATTATTTTAGCATTCGTTGTTTGGTATGTTATTTATAAAACACCGTTCGGTCTTCGTCTACGTGCTGTTGGTGAACACCCAATGGCAGCGGATACGATGGGGATTAACGTATATAAAATGCGCTATATTGGAGTCTGTATTTCAGGAGTGTTTGCTGGAATTGGTGGAGCGATTTTTGCAATGTCAATTTCTAATAACTTCTCAGGGGCAACTATTACAGGACAAGGTTTCTTAGCTTTAGCTGCTATGATTTTTGGAAAGTGGAATCCACTAGGCGCACTAGGTGCAGCTCTATTCTTTGGTTTTGCGCAATCTCTAAGTGTAACGGGCGGAACAATCCCTGTATTAGATCAAATTCCAAGTGTTTTATTAACGATATTACCATATATATTCACAATATTAGCGCTTGTCGGTTTTGTAGGTCGTTCTGAAGCTCCGAAAGCTTTAGGAACTCCTTATGAAAAAGGAAAACGATAAGTATTTTATAAGTATAAAAAAGCTCGCACATTAGTGTGGGCTTTTTTACATAGAATATATTTAATACGGAATTTTACTATGTTCCTTACATATTAAAGTTTTTAGAAAGAATCATATGTAAGCATAATAAGGGAGAAAAGTTGATTTTTTATTTCTAAAAACTGTATATTGAAGAGGAATATTCCTATATACGTAAAGGAGGGCTATAAATGAAACTAATGGAACAACAACTACATGAGTTAGGTGGTTTGCGCGTACATATTATTCCGACTGATAAATATAAAACGAATACCTTTGTATTTCGTTTTAAAGCGCCTTTAAATGAGGAGACGGTGACAGAGCGTGCCCTATTGCCATACGTATTGCAAAGTGCGACAGAAAAATTACCTTCTGTAATTCGTCTTCGTCAATATTTAGAAGAATTATACGGATCTTCTTTAGCGGTAGATGTAAGTAAAAAAGGGGAAGACCATATTATCTCCATTTATGTAGACATTGCAAATGAAGTTTATTTACATGATGCACCACCGTTATTTGAAAAAGCGCTTTCTATGTTGTCAGATATTGTGTTACATCCAGCAACGGAGGGGAACGGTTTCCTATCTTCTATCGTAGAAAGTGAAAAAAGAGCACTGTTACAGAGAATTGAAGCTACTTATGATGATAAAATGCGTTATGCAAACGAGCGTTTAATTGAAGAAATGTGCAAAGTAGAACCGTATCGTTTAAGTGCAAATGGAAAAAAAGAGAGTGTTATGTCTATTACAAATGAAAGTTTGTATCAATATTATCAAAAGGTGTTAGCGGAAGATGAAATGGATCTATATATTATTGGTGATATTTCAGAAAACGCCGTTGATCTTGTAAGTAAGTATTTTTCTATTTCAACTCGTCCAGTGAGAGAAAGAAATGTACTCCTTCATAGACGAAATAATGAAGAAAAAGAAGTTGTTGAAAAACAAGAATTAAAACAAAGTAAATTACACATCGGTTATCGTACATTTGTCACATATAAAGATGAAGATTATTTTGCATTGCAATTGTTCAATGGATTGTTTGGTGGCTTTTCTCATTCGAAGTTATTCGTAAATGTGCGTGAAAAAAATAGTTTAGCGTACTATGCAGCATCGCGCTTTGAAAGTCATAAAGGTTTATTATTTGTTATGTCAGGAATCGAAGCGAAAAATTATGAAAAAGCAGTTGAGATTATTAAAGAACAAATGCTTGCGATGCAAAACGGAGAGTTTTCTGAAGAAGAAATACATCAAACAAAAAGTGTCATCCAAAATCAAATATTAGAGGCAATTGATACACCACGTGGCTTTGTAGAAATGCTATATCATGGTATTATTTCAGATCGTACACGTCCAGTTGAAGAATGGCTTACAGGTATAGAAAGTGTGACGAAAGAAGAAATTGTAAAAGTTGCTAAAAATATTGAACTAGATACAATTTACTTTTTACAAGGAACGGAGGGAGAGTAAATGGAGAAAATTGTTTATGAGCAATTAAAAGAAACACTCTATTATGAAAAACTTCCTAATGGATTAGATGTATATGTTTTACCGAAACAAGGATTTAATAAAACATTTGCGACGTTTACGACGAAATATGGTTCTGTAGATAATACATTTGTACCATTAGGGAAAGAAGAAATGATTCGTGTGCCTGATGGAATTGCACATTTTCTTGAGCATAAATTATTTGAAAAAGAAGATCACGATGCTTTCCAATTGTTTAGTAAACAAGGAGCATCGGCAAATGCTTTTACATCCTTTACACGAACAGCTTACCTTTTTTCATGTACTTCAAACGTAGAACAAAATTTAAATACATTGCTAAACTTCGTGCAAGAGCCTTATTTCTCTGAAAAAACGGTTGAAAAAGAGAAGGGGATAATTGGGCAAGAAATTCAAATGTATCAAGATAACCCAGATTGGCGTTTGTACTTCGGGTTAATTGATAGCTTGTTTGTAAAACACCCAATTAAAATTGATATTGCAGGGACAATCGAATCTATTAGTAAAATTACGAAAGATTTATTGTATGAATGTTATGAAACATTTTATCATCCGAGCAATATGTTATTATTTGTTGTGGGTGCAATTGATCCAGAGAAAACAATGGATTTAGTACGTGAAAATCAAGCGAAAAAAGATTATAAAAACCAGCCAGAAATTGTGCGTTCATTTGAAGAAGAACCAAATGAGGTAAATGAAAAGAAAAAAATTATTTCAATGCCTGTGCAAACACCGAAATGTTTAGTTGGTATTAAAGCGACTAATTTAAAGGAAAAGGGGCAAGCGCTTTTAAAACAAGAAATTGCGCTTACGTTACTCTTAGATTATTTATTTGGGAAAAGTTCTGTTCATTACGAAACTTTATATAATGAAGGGCTTATTGATGATTCATTCTCGTATGACTATACAGAAGAAAATAACTTCGGTTTTGCAATGGTTGGCGGTGATACGAAACAACCTGATGAATTGGCAAATCGTTTAAAAGATATTTTATTAAAAACAGATTATGATCAATTAGATGCGGCGGCATTAGAACGAGTGAAGAAAAAGAAAATTGGTGGTTTTTTACGCTCGTTGAATTCACCAGAATATATTGCAAATCAATTTACACGATACGCGTTTAATGAATCTAGCCTATTTGACGCATTGACTGTATTAGAAGGACTAACCGTTCAAGACTTACAAGAAGTAGCGAAATTATTGTTATCAGAAGACAAAATGAGTATTTGTCAGGTGTTACCGAAAAAATAAAATTAAAAAGATACCCTCATCTTATCATTGAAAAATTGTAAGATGAGGGTATTATTTAGTTATGTGAAAATTGAACTTGTAGAGATAAGAGAGGGACTTTATGAAAAAGTATGCGTTAGTAACTGGAGGGAGCGGAGGAATTGGCTCTGCTATTTCGAAACAATTAATTCAAGATGGATATACAGTTTATGTTCATTACAATAACAGTGAAGAAAAGGTATTGGAATTGCAGAAGGCATGGGGAGAAGTTATCCCTGTTCAAGCGAATTTAGCTTCTAGTGATGGAGCAGAGCAATTGTGGGGACAAATTGAACATCCTATTGATGTTATTGTATACGCAGCTGGGAAGAGTATTTTTGGACTAGTAACAGATGTAACAAACGATGAATTGGATTATATGGTAGAACTTCAAGTGAAGAACGTATATAAATTACTTTCTACGGCACTTCCGCCTATGATCGGGAGAAGAAGTGGTAATATTGTAATTGTTTCATCTATATGGGGACAAATAGGGGCTTCTTGTGAAGTGCTTTATTCAATGGTAAAAGGGGCACAAAATTCATATGTGAAAGCTTTAGCGAAAGAAGTTTCTTTAAGTGGATTACGTGTGAATGCAGTAGCACCAGGAGCAATTGAAACGGAAATGTTAAGTGTTTTTTCTGAAGAAGATAAAATGGGAATTGCTGAAGATATACCATTAGGTAGAATAGGATTACCAGAAGAAGTAGCGAAAACAGTTTCATTCCTCGTATCACCAGGAGCGTCTTACATAACTGGACAAATTATCGGAGTGAATGGCGGTTGGCACTGCTAAAAAATTCTTACATAAAAAATGAATAGTTGCATAAATTAAGGATGATTTTATTACTCAATAGTGAGGTGCTTAATTATGTCAGTATTAGATAATTTTGATCAGTGGAAGAGCTTTTTAGGAGAACGTTTAGAGCAAGCGCAAGACAAAGGTTTAGATGGCGGTGCGGTATCAGATATGGCGTTTCGTGTTGGCGACTATCTTGCTAATGAGGTAGAAGGACGCAATGACCAAGAGAAATTATTAGCTGAGCTTTGGAAAGTTGCTGATGAACAGGAGCAACATACAATTGCAAATTTAATGGTTAAGTTCGTACAACATAAGTAAAAGTAGAGAGGAGATTCTCCTCTCTACTTTTTTTGTATAATAATTACAAAGGGTAGATTATACATTTAGCTTCCCTATTAAGGTGAAATCATATAATATAGTACGTAGGTGTAAAGTAAGCAAGGGGAGTGATCTTGGATGATTGAATGGTATTTTGAATATGAAATACATAAAAACCGACCTGGCTTGCTTGGTGACGTTTCTTCGTTAATCGGTATGCTCGGCATTAATATTGTCACAATTAATGGTGTAGATAATGCACGACGTGGGTTACTTCTTATGTGTGATAATCAAGAGCAAATCTCTAGACTTGAATCAATTTTAAATACGATGGATAACATAACGGTAACGAAATATCGTCCGCCCAAGCTAAGAGATAAGCTAGCGGTTAGACATGGTAGGTACATACAACGAGATGCAGATGATAAGAAAACATTTCGATTTGTGCGTGATGAATTAGGCTTACTTGTAGACTTTATGGCAGAAATTATGAAAAAAGAAGGCCATAAACTAATTGGGATACGCGGAATGCCTCGTGTCGGAAAAACAGAATCCATTGTTGCTGCAAGTGTTTGTGCAAATAAAAGGTGGTTATTTGTATCATCTACTCTTATTAAGCAAACTGTTCGTAGTCAATTAATTGAAGATGAGTATAGCGATGACAATATTTTCATCCTAGATGGAATTGTGTCAACGAAGCGTGCTAACGAAAGACATTGGCAGCTCGTTCGTGAAATTATGAGATTGCCTGCAACGAAAGTTGTGGAACATCCTGATGTATTTGTGAGTCAGTCAGAATACACATTGGATGATTTTGATTATATTATCGAGTTGCGTAACGATTATGATGAAGAAATTCAATATAATTTAGTAGATGAAATTGAGCAAGGTACGCAAAATAATTTCTCTATGTTTGACTTTTAAAGAAATATTGAGGTGTTAGTAGTGACGGAATTGGGACAAAAGCTGAAAGAAGCAAGAGAAGCGAAAGGCTTGTCTATTGATCAGCTGCATGAGATTACAAAAATTCAAAAACGCCATTTAGTGGCAATTGAAGAAGGCAATTATGATGTATTGCCAGGAGCTTTTTATGCGCGTGCATTCATTAAACAATACGCAGATGCGGTTGGATTAAATGGAGAGGAACTGCTCGTAGAACATCAGAGTACGATACCACAATCTGAAAAGCGTGAAGTTCCACAAGTATCAACGGGACAAAAAACACAAGAAACAATGCAAAAATCTTCATCATGGCCAATTGCAGATCACATGCCGAAAATCTTAGTTGCGCTGTTAGTAATTGCAGTTGGAGTGGTAATCTGGTTTGTGTTTCAAGCGTTAACTGGAAAAGATGATGAAAAAGTTCCGAGCGCTCAAAGTGAGAAAATTGAAGTTCAAAAAGCGAAAGATTCTCCGTTAGATACGAAGAAAGATGAAGTGAAAGCGGAAGAGCCAAAAAAAGAGGAACCAAAGAAAGAAGAACCAAAGAAAGAAGAACCAAAGAAAGAGGAGCAACCAGCACAACCAACTGGACAGCAAGAAGTGAAAGTAGTTGGAACAACTGGAAAAGTATCTACTTTGGAAATTCATAATAATAAAACATTAGAACTGGAATTATCGGGTAAAGGTGCGAGTTATGTAGATGTTAAAGATGATGCTGGGAATGTGATTCTAAACGCTACAGTACAAGAGGGCCAAATAGAAAAACGTGATGTATCAACATTAAAAGAAGTGCGACTTAATATTGGAAATGCAACGAATGTTGAAGTTAAACTGAATGGCCAAGTGGTCGCTTATCCATTGGATCCAGAAAAAGAACTTCACCAAAGATTGGTGATAAAAAACCAAGGGATAGAGCAACCTGCACAATAACAGTCATCGCTTCGATGACTTTTTTTCGATGAACAAATGTTTTTGATATGATGGAGGAATAGCTGTGAATTTACCAAATAAAATTACAATATCTAGAATCTTCTTAATTCCAATTTTTATGGTAATTATGTTAGCACCCTTTGATTGGGGTTCATACAAAATTGGTGATGTTGATTTACCGATTCAACATTTAGTGGGGGCACTTATCTTTATCATTGCTTCAGCTACAGATTGGATTGATGGACATTACGCAAGAAAATATAATCTTGTAACGAATTTAGGGAAGTTTCTTGACCCGTTAGCTGATAAATTACTTGTTTCGGCAGCACTTATTACATTGGTAGAGATGCAATATGTACCGGCTTGGATTGTTATTGTAATTATCAGTCGTGAGTTTGCGGTAACTGGTTTACGTCTTGTACTTGCTGGAACAGGGGAAGTAGTTGCAGCAAACCAGCTAGGAAAAATTAAGACATGGACACAAATTATTGCGATTGCAGCATATTTATTACACGATGTACCTTTAAATTTAATCCATATTCCAGTTGCGGATATCTTCATATGGATTGCATTAATCTTTACTGTTATTTCAGGATGGGATTATTTCTGGAAAAATAGAGCTGCTTTTGTAAACTCAAAATAGAAGTTTATGGGGGAATTGGGATGAATGCTGAGATTATTGCGGTTGGAACTGAATTATTACTTGGACAAATTGCAAATACAAATGCCCAGTTTTTATCTGAAAAGTTAGCTTCAATCGGAATTAACGTGTACTATCATACTGTTGTTGGTGATAATAATAAGCGATTGCAAAAGGCGATTGAAGCTGCGGAAGAACGTGCTGATATACTTATTTTTACAGGTGGATTAGGACCGACAAAAGATGATTTAACGAAAGAAACGATAGCTGCTAGTTTAGATGAAGAGCTTGTGTATGATGAAAAGGCATTAGCCTTAATAAGTAATTACTTTAAGCGTACAGGCCGTGAATTTACGGAGAATAATAAAAAGCAAGCGCTCGTTTTAAATGGAGCAACAGTATTTGCAAATGATCACGGTATGGCGCCGGGTATGGGGGTAAATAAGAACGGAAAAGTTTATATTTTATTACCAGGGCCGCCAAAAGAAATGAAACCAATGTATGTAAGTTACGTAGAGCCTTTTTTACGTAATTTTACAACAGGAGAAAACATTTATTCTCGTGTGCTTCGTTTCTTCGGTATTGGGGAGTCCCAATTAGAGGTGAAAGTTCAAGATTTAATTGATGGACAAACAAACCCAACAATTGCCCCGTTAGCAAATGATGGAGAAGTGACATTACGTTTAACCGCTAAGCATCAAAATGTTAGCGAAGCGGAGAAACTAATTCAACATGTGGAAGATTTGATTTTAGAAAGAGTAGGAGAATTTTTCTACGGATATGACCAAGAATTTTTGCATTATAAGGCAATCGAGTTATTGAAGAGAAAAGGGTTAACTTTAGCGTGTGCAGAAAGTTTAACAGGTGGTCTTTTTGGAAATCAAGTAACTGAAAACGCTGGTGTTTCTTCTGTGTTTAAAGGCGGTGTCATTTGTTATCATAATGATGTGAAGCAATCTGTTTTACGTGTGCCTGAAGAAGTGTTGCATACTGATGGTGCAGTTAGTAAAGAATGTGCTCGTTATCTTGCTGAAAATGTTAAGGATGTACTAAAAGCGGATATTGGAATTAGTTTCACTGGGGTAGCAGGGCCAGATGCTTCAGAACGGAAAGAACCAGGAACAGTATTTGTTGGGCTTTCGATTAAGGATGAACCAACTGTAGTCTTTTCTCTTAATTTAAGCGGAAGTCGTCAACAAATTAGAGAACGAACAGCAAAATATGGATTTTATCATTTATATAAAAAGCTAGAAGAGATATAAGTTTCTTCTAGTTTTTTTACGGTTAAATTTAGATGTTATTTGATAGAAAATAAAAAAATCGAATAAATGTTCGATTTTTGTTGGCAAATTGAATTGAAAATAGGTATAATAAGATTAGCAATTCAGTTAAGGAGGAATTTTGAATGAGTGATCGTCAAGCAGCGTTAGATATGGCGTTAAAACAAATAGAGAAGCAATTCGGTAAAGGTTCAATTATGAAATTAGGAGAACAAGCGGAGCGTAGAGTTTCTACGGTTTCTAGTGGTTCTTTAGCACTTGATGTGGCACTAGGGGTAGGCGGATATCCACGTGGCCGTATTATCGAAATTTACGGACCTGAAAGTTCAGGTAAAACGACAGTTTCATTACATGCAATTGCAGAAGTACAACGTCAAGGTGGACAAGCAGCATTCATCGATGCGGAGCACGCAATGGATCCTGTATATGCACAAAAATTAGGCGTTAACATAGATGAATTACTATTATCACAGCCTGATACAGGGGAGCAAGGATTAGAAATCGCGGAAGCACTTGTACGAAGTGGTGCGGTTGACATTATCGTAATTGACTCTGTAGCAGCTCTTGTACCGAAAGCAGAGATTGAAGGCGACATGGGTGACTCACACGTAGGTTTACAAGCACGTTTAATGTCACAAGCACTTCGTAAGCTTTCAGGAGCAATCAACAAATCAAAAACAATTGCAATCTTTATTAACCAAATTCGTGAAAAAGTTGGGGTTATGTTCGGAAATCAACTACAAGTTGCTTAATCGAAAAGATTAAGGAGTTTACCATGGGTTTCCCTTGCTAGTGATAGCATGTTAAAAAACCTTGTGAACCTTATTGCCTAAGGGTGTAACTATCCATATAGTTGCTAACGGTGAAGCCCACCATTATTTAGGGTAATACCGTGCCAAGCTCCATAGTGATATGGGGAAGGTGTAGAGACTACCGAAAAGGACTTTTAGTTAACTGAGTAGGGTACGGCAGATGATAGGCTACTGCTGGAAGTGCAAGGCTCTCTGTAAAGAGATGAAGAGATAGTCCAGACTATAGAGATGGAAAATCTATAGATAGTGCCAGAAACAACTCCAGGTGGTCGTGCGTTGAAATTCTATTCAACTGTTCGTCTTGAAGTGCGTCGTGCGGAGCAATTAAAGCAAGGTAACGACATCGTTGGTAATAAAACAAAAGTAAAAGTAGTGAAAAATAAAGTAGCACCACCATTCCGTGTTGCTGAAGTTGATATTATGTACGGAGAAGGTATTTCAAGAGAAGGTGAAATCTTGGATATGGCTTCTGAGCTTGATATCGTTCAAAAGAGCGGTGCTTGGTATTCTTATAATGAAGAACGCCTAGGACAAGGTCGTGAAAATTCGAAGCAGTTCTTAAAAGAAAATACAGATTTAAGAGAAGAAATTGCTTTCTTTATTCGTGAGCATCACGGAATTAGTGAAGATTCTGGTGCTGAGGGCGCAGAAGATTCAACTCTTCTTGATTAAAAAAATAAAAGACACGGCCTCGTGTCTTTTATTTTTTTATCTACTATTAAGGAGCATAATACTATAGATAAAAAATATTTTTTTACTTCAAATGCGTTGTGTAAAGAGGGATATATAAATATTTTAAGTAAAAGAAATGGGAATTACTAAGGTTTTCCAGTATAGTAGGCTCCTTACTTTTAAAATTTAGGTCACATTCAAGGCTGAAGGCAAAGAAAGTAAAAGTAGACAACGCTTGACAATGAAAATTACGATAGATACAATGAGAATGTATATTTTTTCTTATATACAATATACTCTTCTCAAGAAGAGAAGTAATATTCGGAGTAAGGTTTAAATCTTACCGAAATAATAATATGACATTTTAATTGTGAAATGAAGAAAGTCCCTTAAAAAAGCGGGACGACGGTCTTTGCTGTATGTTGTAATTCAATGTACATGCCGACAGTCTTTTTTCATTCATAGCAAGGGGAGGTGAAATCATGACGAGTACAGTTTGGATACTCATCTCCATTTTGCTTGCAACAGTCGGTGCAGTTGTTGGCTTTTTTGTTCGAAAGTCTATTGCTGAAGCGAAGATTAATGGTGCGGCTAATGAAGCGAGACGTATTTTAGACGAAGCGAATCGTGATGCTGAAGCACTTAAGAAAGAAGCGCTTTTAGAAGCAAAGGATGAAATTCATACACTTCGTACAGAAGCTGAATTAGAAATTCGTGACCGTAGAAGCGAATTACAAAAACAAGAAAATCGTTTAATGCAAAAAGAAGAGAACCTTGATCGTAAAGACGAAACGCTCGATAAACGCGAGCAACAGTTAGAGAAGAAAGAGGAATCTCTTGTAGCGAGACAACAACAGATTGAAGAGTTGGAAAGCAAAGTGGGAGAGTTAGTTCAAAAGCAACAAACAGAATTAGAGCGCATTTCCAATCTGACACGCGAACAAGCGAAAGCAATTATTCTTGGTAAAGTAGAAAGTGAAGTTTCTCATGAAATCGCTGTTATGGTAAAAGAGAGTGAAGTTCGCGCGAAAGAAGAAGCGGATAAGAAAGCAAAAGAGATTTTATCTCTTGCAATGCAAAGATGTGCAGCTGATCATGTTGCTGAAACAACCGTTTCGGTTGTAAATCTTCCAAATGACGAAATGAAGGGACGTATTATCGGGCGTGAAGGTCGTAATATTCGTACGTTAGAAACGTTAACGGGTATTGACTTAATTATCGATGATACACCAGAGGCAGTAATCCTTTCTGGATTCGACCCAATTCGTCGTGAAACAGCTCGTATCGCTCTTGATAAACTAGTACAGGACGGACGTATTCACCCAGCGCGTATTGAAGAGATGGTCGAAAAATCAAGACGTGAAGTGGACGAGTATATTCGCGAAGTCGGAGAGCAAACAACGTTTGAAGTGGGTGTTCATGGATTACATCCAGATTTAATTAAAATTTTAGGTCGTTTAAAATACCGTACAAGTTATGGTCAAAACGTCTTAAAACACTCTATGGAAGTTGCATATTTAACTGGACTTATGGCGGCAGAGCTTGGCGAGGATGAAAAACTAGCAAGACGTGCAGGTCTATTACATGATATCGGAAAAGCGATTGACCATGAAGTAGAAGGAAGCCACGTTGAAATTGGTGTTGAACTTGCAACGAAATATAAAGAGCATCCTGTAGTTATAAACAGTATCGCATCTCACCATGGTGACACAGAACCAACTTCTATCATTGCAGTTTTAGTTGCAGCAGCAGATGCTTTATCAGCTGCAAGACCGGGAGCTCGTAGTGAAACACTTGAAAACTATATTCGTCGTCTTGAAAAGTTAGAAGAGATTTCAGAGTCTTATGAAGGCGTTGAAAAGTCATTTGCAATTCAAGCAGGACGTGAAGTTCGTATTTTGGTAAAACCAGATACAATCGATGACTTAGAAGCTCATCGTTTAGCTCGTGATATCCGAAAACGTATTGAAAATGAACTGGATTACCCAGGACATATTAAAGTAACTGTTATTCGTGAAACACGTGCAGTGGAATACGCAAAATAAAGTGGTGAAACACCACTTTATTTTTTTGTGTTGGAATTGGATAAAATAAAGACAGTTAGTTATATAGTATAAAAGTGAAACAAACTTATAATAAACATATTATAAGGAATTTACTTGATGCTATAGCAATAAAAAATGCAGTACATAGAAAGGGTAAGACATATGAGAATATTATTTGTTGGGGATGTAGTAGGATCTCCTGGTAGAGGTATGATTCAACAATACGTACCGGCATTAAAGAAAAAATATACACCTACAGTAACAATCATTAATGGAGAAAACGCAGCAGGTGGCCGTGGGATTACAGAAAAAATATATCGAAACTTTTTAGAATGTGGGGCGCAAGCAGTTACACTTGGAAACCACGCTTGGGATAATCGTGAAGTATTTGAATTCATCGATGATGCAAAATATCTTGCAAGACCAGCTAACTTCCCAGAAGGAACTCCAGGAAAAGGACTTATCTTTGTGAACTGTAATGGAACAGAAGTTGCAGTTATTAACTTACAAGGACGTACTTTCCTTCCTCCGATTGATTGTCCATTCCGTAAAGTGGATGAATTAATTAATATTGCGAAAAAACGTACGAATATTATCTTTGTTGACTTCCATGCGGAAACTACAAGTGAAAAACAAGCGCTAGGTTGGTATGTAGATGGACGTGCTACAGCAGTAGTAGGTACGCATACGCATGTCCCTACAGCAGATAACCGTATTTTACCAAGCGGAACGGCATACATTACAGATGTTGGAATGACAGGGCCGTATGATGGAATATTAGGTATGGATAGAGAAGCAGTATTGAAGAAGTTTTTAACAAACTTACCAGTACGATTTGAAGTAACAAATGGTAGAACGCAATTAAGTGCAGTGTTAATTGATGTGGATCCAAATACAGGAAAAGCAAAGAAAATTGAACGTATTTTAATTAATGACGATCAACCATTTTTTGAGTAAATTCCCGTTAAATTTTAGATAAGTTATTATATTTTAATTTTTTAGAAAAATTACGAAAATTTAGCAGGAATACGCGCCATTCCTCGTGAATATAAGTTAAAGTGAAATAATTGCTAATACTTTTTAAAGAAACGAGGAGGAAACGCGGAATGGAAATATTAAAAGTTAAAGCAACGTCGGTCCCTAATTCTGTAGCTGGTGCACTTGCAGGTGTTATTCGCGAACGCGGAACAGCAGAAATTCAAGCTATTGGTGCAGGTGCATTGAACCAAGCGGTAAAGGCAGTAGCAATTGCAAGAGGATTTGTAGCGCCTAGTGGTTTGGACCTGATTTGTATCCCAGCGTTTACAGATATTATGATTGATGGCGAAGAGCGTACAGCAATAAAATTAATTGTAGAACCTCGTTAAGTTTTAAACAACCTGTTTGCAGTATGCAAACAGGTTGTTTTTATAATGGAGGAATGAAAATGAAAATTTTTGATGCTCATTGTGACGTGCTTCTTCAGTTATGGAGTGCACAAGGGAAAAGGAATTTTAACGATGATTCACAATTACATATTACATTTGAACAGTTAAAGAGAAGAAAAGGAAGTATACAATGTTTTGCTATATATGTACCAGAAACAGTGGCATATGAAAACCGATTTGAAGCAGCATTACAAATGGTAGATATTTTTTATAATGAAATTTTATCCCTACCAGGTGTAAAGTTTATTCAGACAAAAGATGATATTAACATGTTAAAACAGGACGAGGTTGGAGCGATATTAACACTAGAAGGATGCGAAGCAATTGGAAAAGAAGCAATGAAATTACGGTTGTTGTATCGCCTAGGAGTACGTTCTTTTGGACTAACATGGAATTATGCCAATCTCTTAGCTGATGGTGCGCTAGAGACACGTGGGGCGGGTTTAACGAATTTTGGTAAACAGGTTGTACAAGAACTGAATGCGCTACATGTATGGACTGATGTGTCTCATCTGAATGAAAGAAGTTTTTGGGATGTTATAGAGATTGCAAAAAATCCTATTGCTTCCCACTCAAATTGTATGAAACTTTGCGAGCACCCACGTAATTTAAACGATGAACAACTTAAAGCTCTTATAAAGAAAAATGGCATGATCGGTGTCACTTTTGTACCGCAGTTTCTAACGAATGAAAATGAAGCAAATATAACAGATATAGTAAGACATATCGAATATATTTGTTCATTAGGTGGAGAGTACAATATAGGATTTGGTTCAGATTTTGATGGGATTTTAGAAACAGTTGTAAATGTATCAGTTTATCGAGATTATGAAAATGTAATGAATGAGCTTTGTAAACACTATGCTACATCTACTGTAGAACGATTTTTATATGATAATTTTGTAGAACATATGAGTTTTTAAGTTTCGGTTTAAAATTCAGAAAAATTAAAATTAATTCATTTGATTTTATTGCTTTTTTTAAGACCTAATACTAGAATGAAAAACAAAATAGCTTTATACTAAAGATTCAGGGAAATCAGAAGAGGCATAATTTGCGTCCGTTGTAGTTTATTTGCATAAAAAATGCTAAACTATTACTGTAAAAAAATACACTACAATGAATGCAGCCAAAAGGGGTGTAGGAGATGATTAGTCAACTTTCATGGAAAGTTGGAGGCCAACAAGGTGAAGGAATTGAAAGTACAGGAGAAATCTTCTGTATTGCATTAAACCGATTAGGATATTACCTATACGGTTACCGCCACTTCTCATCACGTATAAAAGGCGGCCATACAAATAATAAAATTCGTGTAAGTACAACAGAAGTACGAGCGATCTCAGATGATTTAGATATTTTAATTGCTTTTGACCAAGAAACAATTGATTTTAATTTCCACGAACTACGTCCAGGTGGAATTGTAGTTGCGGATGCGAAATTTAATCCAACAATACCTGACAATACAGATGTAAATCTATATGTGATACCGTTTACAGATATTGCTTCAGAATTAGGCACATCATTAATGAAAAACATGGTTGCTGTTGGAGCATCAAGTGCAGTATTAGGATTAGATGAAACAGCTTATTTAGATGTTGTTGAAGAAATCTTTGGTCGTAAAGGAGAGCAAGTCGTTCAAAAGAATATGGACGCAATTAAACGTGGCTCTCAATATATGAAAGAATTACTAGGTGAGAAAGTAAACATGATGCAGCTTGAAAAAGCTGATGGTAAAAAACGCATGTTTATGATTGGGAACGATGCAATCGCATTTGGTGCGGTAGCTGGTGGTGCTCGTTTTATGTCAGCATACCCAATCACACCTGCATCAGAAATTATGGAATACTTAATTAAAAAATTACCGAAAGTCGGCGGAACAGTAATCCAAACTGAGGATGAAATCGCAGCTTGTACAATGGCAATCGGTGCAAACTATGCTGGTGTTCGTACATTAACGGCATCTGCTGGTCCAGGTCTTTCATTAATGATGGAAGCAATCGGTTTAGCAGGTATTACAGAAACTCCATTAGTAATTGTTGATACACAACGTGGCGGCCCAAGTACAGGATTACCAACTAAGCAAGAACAGTCTGACTTAATGGCGATGATTTACGGTACGCATGGTGAAATTCCAAAAATCGTAATGGCGCCAAGTACAGTTGAAGAAGCTTTCTATGACATTGTAGAAGCATTTAACTTATCTGAAGAATATCAAGTTCCTGTTATTTTCTTAACGGATTTACAGCTTTCTTTAGGAAAACAAACAGTAGAACCACTTAAATTAGATAAAGTGGAAATTCGTCGTGGTAAGCTTGATTTAGAAGTAGAATTACCAGAACGTGAAAATAAAGCATACTTCAAGCGTTATGAAGTAACAGAAGACGGCGTTTCACCACGTGTTTTACCTGGTATGAAAAATGGTGTTCACCATGTTACAGGTGTAGAACATGATGAAACTGGAAAACCATCGGAATCAGCAATAAACCGTAAAGATCAAATGGACAAACGTTTCCGTAAAATGGAGAACTTGAAGTTTAATACCCCTGTTTATAAAAATGTTAAGTATGAAGAAGCAGACGTATTGCTTGTTGGATTTAACTCAACTCGTGGTGCGATCGAAGAGGCAATGACGCGTTTAGAACAAGAGGGTATGAAAGTAAACCATGCTCATGTGCGTTTAATTCACCCGTTCCCAACAGCTGAAATCGATCCACTTGTGAAAAAGGCGAAGCGTGTTGTAGTAGTAGAAAACAATGCAACAGGTCAGCTTGCTAACATTATGAAAATGAATCTTGGTAATGGTGAGAAAATTTCTAGTCTTTTAAAATATGATGGAAACCCATTCTTGCCGAAAGAGATTTACAACGAATGCAAAAAAGGGGTTGTATTAAATGGCAACATTTAAGGACTTTCGTAACAGTGTAAAGCCAAACTGGTGCCCAGGTTGCGGAGACTTCTCAGTGCAAGCTGCAATTCAACGTGCGGCAGCTAACGTTGGCCTAAATCCAGATGAACTTGCTGTTATTTCTGGTATCGGCTGTTCAGGCCGTATTTCAGGTTATATTAATTCATATGGTGTGCATAGTATTCATGGTCGTGCCCTTCCAATTGCGCAAGGTGTGAAAATGGCAAATCGTGATTTAACAGTTATTGCTTCAGGTGGTGACGGTGATGGATTTGCGATTGGTATGGGTCATACAATCCATTCTATTCGTCGTAATATCGACATTACGTACATCGTAATGGATAACCAAATTTACGGATTAACAAAAGGGCAAACTTCACCACGTAGTGAAGCTGGATTTAAAACGAAAAGCACACCACAAGGTTCAATTGAACCATCACTAAATGTAATGGAAATGGCCTTAACAGCTGGTGCGACATTTGTGGCGCAAAGCTTTTCGAGTGATTTAAAAGAATTAACACAAATTATTGAAGCTGGTATTAACCATAAAGGATTTTCATTAATTAACGTATTTAGCCCATGTGTTACTTACAATAAAGTAAATACTTACGATTGGTTTAAAGAGAATTTAACGAAACTAAGCACAGTAGAGGGATATGATCCATCTAATCGCATGATGGCTATGCAAACTTTAATGGAAAATAACGGTTTAGTAACAGGGTTAATTTATCAAAATACTAAGCAACCATCATATCAAGAACTTGTTAAAGGCTATAGTGAAGAGCCTTTAGTGAAATCTGATTTAAATATGGATCAGAAAATGTTTGATGAGCTTGTTGCTGAATTTATGTAATGTAAGAAGAGGAGGTTGCCGATTTGGTAACCTTTTTTTATGTACAAAAATATAGGGTAGTCTTATTTACTTAGAAAATTCAGAATGATAAAATAATATATAAATCGTTGTATGAAAATGGCAAGTTCATTGCTTATGAAATGTAAGATAATAAAGGGCCTCTTTATTGTTAAAATTGGCGAAATACATCATACTATGGTAATGTTTATAGGGATAAAGCAATATGCTTTTTGGTAGGACAACAAGAAATGATAAAAAGGGAATGTCTATTTGCGTGGGGAAGACTTCATTCTTATGAATGATTAGATTGATTACTCAAGTTTCAAAGGACAAGTTATCTCTCAAGCTATCTAACCATTTTTGAGGTGAGTCTAGGCGCATTAAAATGGACTATAGAGTATGTATAGTTAAGGGTGAAAGGAGATTACCGATGAACGAGCAACAACGATTAGCAAGTCAACAAGCAAATTCCTCTACGAAAAAAGAAGAGAAAGATTATAGTAAATACTTTGAAAGTGTATATCAACCACCTTCCTTAAAGGATGCGAAAAAGCGCGGGAAAGAAGAAGTTAAAATTGAACGGGATTTTGGCTTACCTGAAGAGTTTCGCAATTTTGGTACAGGAAGAAAGTTCTATATTCGTACATATGGTTGTCAAATGAATGAGCATGATACGGAAGTAATGGCAGGCATTTTCACCGCACTTGGATATGAACCAACTTTTTCAACTGAGGATGCAGATGTAGTTTTATTAAACACTTGTGCAATTCGTGAAAATGCTGAAAATAAGGTGTTTGGTGAGCTAGGCCATTTAAAGTCACTCAAACGAAGAAATCCAGACCTTTTAATTGGTGTATGTGGTTGTATGTCTCAAGAGGAATCTGTTGTAAATAAAATTATGCAAAAAAATCAGCATGTAGATATGGTATTTGGAACGCATAATATTCATAGATTACCGTACATTCTAAAAGATGCGATGTTCTCGAAAGAGACGGTAGTTGAAGTATGGTCAAAAGAAGGTGACGTAATTGAAAACCTTCCGAAAGTACGTCGTGGTGATATTAAAGCTTGGGTAAATATTATGTATGGCTGTGATAAATTCTGTACGTATTGTATTGTACCGTATACACGCGGAAAAGAGCGAAGTAGACGTCCAGAAGATATTATCCAAGAGATTCGTCATTTAGCTGCAAATGGTTATAAAGAAATTACTTTACTTGGTCAAAACGTAAATGCATATGGTAAAGACTTTGAAGATATAGAATACGGTCTTGGCGATTTAATGGACGAACTTCGTAAAGTTGATATTGCCCGTATTCGTTTTACAACGAGCCATCCACGTGATTTCGATGATCACTTAATTGAAGTGCTTGGCAAAGGTGGCAACCTAGTAGAACATATCCATTTACCAGTTCAATCTGGAAGTACGGATATGCTGAAAATTATGGCACGTAAATATTCGCGTGAGCATTATTTAGAACTTGTAAGAAAAATTAAAGAAGCAATTCCAGATGCAGTATTAACAACAGATATTATCGTTGGTTTTCCAAATGAAACAGATGAGCAATTTGAAGAAACGATGTCGTTATATCGTGAAGTAGGGTTTGATACTGCCTTTACATTCATTTACTCTCCTCGCGAAGGTACACCAGCTGCAAAAATGAAAGATAATGTACCGATGGAAGTAAAGAAAGAACGTCTTCAACGCTTAAATACACTAGTAAATACGTTGGCAATTGAAAAGAATAGTCGTTACAAAGGTCAAATTGTAGAAGTGTTAGTTGATGGGGAAAGTAAAAATAATCCGGAAGTACTTGCAGGTTATACTCGTACGAATAAACTTGTAAACTTCGTCGCTTCAAAATCTTTAATTGGACAGCTTGTGAAAGTAAAAATAACGGAAGCAAAAACTTGGTCTCTTAACGGGGAATTAGTTGAAGAGCCGATTGAGGTGAAATAATAGATGAAAGTATATTCGAAAGATGACATTGTTGAACAAGCGAAAGAATTAGCAAAAATGATTTCTGAAACAGAAGAAGTTGATTTTTTTAAGAAAGCAGAGGCGCAAATTCATAAAAATGAAAATGTAAAGCGCGCAATCGATGAAATTAAAGCACTGCAAAAACAAGCAGTAAACTTGCAACATTACGGGAAATGGGAAGCTTTAAAAAAGGTAGAAGCTGAAATTGATGCATTGCAAGATAAGTTAGACAGTATTCCAGTCGTACAACAATTTAAATCTTCACAAACATACGTAAATGACTTATTACAGTTAGTTGCTAGTACAATTTCTAACAACGTAACAGATGAAATATTAATTTCAACTGGTGGCGATGTACTAAAGGGTGAAACTGGCGCGGCGGTAGAAAGTAAAAAAGGAAATTGTGGTTGTTAAAGAGATGTCATATTGACATCTCTTTTTTTGTGGATTAAACGTAAGGTCTTCTCAAAAAAAAGAATGACACATTCCGCTATTGTCACGCATATGATTAAGTGAATAGTGATTGAGGAGGGTTACGAATGTCCGAATTTAGAGAGATTATTACAAAAGCAGTGGTTGGAAAAGGACGTAAGTATACAAAGTCAACGCATACATGTGAATCGAATAATGAGCCAACAAGTATTTTAGGGTGCTGGGTAATTAACCACTCGTACGAAGCAAGAAAGAATGGAAAACATGTGGAAATTGAAGGTTTCTATGATGTGAACACTTGGTATTCATTTGATGGAAATACAAAGACTGAAGTTGTAACAGAACGTGTGAACTACACGGACGAAGTAAGTATTGGTTATCGTGATAAAAACTTTTCTGGTGACGATTTAGAAATTATTGCTCGTGTTATTCAGCCGCCAAATTGTTTAGAAGCACTTGTATCACCAAATGGTAATAAAATTGTTGTAACTGTAGAACGTGAATTTGTAACAGAAGTAGTTGGAGAAACGAAAATTTGTGTAAGTGTAAATCCTGAAGGCTGCGTAGAATCAGATGATGATTTCCAAATTGCTGATGATGAATTTGAAGAATTAGATCCGAACTTTATCGTTGATGCAGAAGAAGAGTAATAGAAAGCTAGGGAGAAGTTCTTCCTAGCTTTTTACTTTACATAAGTGGCGCTGAATGAACATGATTCTTTATGAAATATGTTATAATGAAGAAAGACTCCTGAAATAGGAGATAAGAGTGTCCGTGAAATGCGACATATATGAAAATAGATTATCATGTAAGAATTATGGAGGAAAAGTATGACTCAATATACGCCTATGATACAGCAATATTTAAAGGTTAAGGCAGATTATCAAGATGCCTTTTTATTTTTTCGCTTAGGCGATTTTTATGAAATGTTCTTTGAGGATGCTGTTAAAGCAGCCCATGAACTTGAAATTACATTAACGAGCCGAGATGGTGGTAGTAGTGAACGTATACCGATGTGCGGTGTACCATATCATGCGGCTAAAAACTATATTGAACAACTTGTTGAAAAAGGATATAAAGTAGCTGTTTGTGAGCAAGTAGAAGATCCGAAAACAGCTAAAGGTGTAGTACGTCGTGAAGTAGTACAATTAATTACGCCAGGAACGATGATGGAAGGGCGTACAATTGATGAGAAAGAAAACAACTTCTTAGCCGCATTAACACATTTTGAAGATGGATCATATGCATTAGCTTGTAACGACTTAACGACTGGACAAAATACAGTAACGTTACTGACTGGTTCAGTAGAAGATATTTTATTAGAAGTGTATGCAACTGGTTCGAAAGAAATTGTTGTTGATTCTTCATTTTCTAAAGATGAACTAAACAAGTTAACTGAAACATTGAAAATGACGATTTCGTATGAAGATGCAACGGCAATTCCGGAAGGATTAGAACATCTTGTGAAAAATGTTTCACAAGCAAAATTAATTAAAGCAGTTGGACGTTTATTTAACTATGTAATAAGAACGCAAAAACGTTCTTTAGATCATTTGCAACCAGTAGAAATTTATTATACGAATCAATTTATGAAAATTGATGTACATTCAAAGCGAAACTTAGAACTGACAGAAACACTTCGGACGAAAGAAAAAACAGGATCACTATTATGGTTATTGGACAAGACGAAAACAGCTATGGGTGGTCGTATGTTAAAACAGTGGATGGAACGTCCACTTATACAGAAAGAAAGAATTGAAGAGCGTTTAGAAATGGTTGAAACGTTTGTAAATGATTACTTCTTACGTGAAGATTTAAAAGAAAAGTTAAAAGAAGTATATGATTTAGAACGCTTAGCAGGAAAAGTTGCATTTGGTAACGTAAATGCAAGAGACTTATTACAATTAAGACGTTCATTACTTCAAGTGCCAGCTATTTTAGAAGCAATTAGTTTGTTAGATAACGCTTATGCATCGAGATTAATTCAAGGTGCAGATCCATGTGAAATCTTAACAGAATTACTAGGAAGAAGTATTCAAGAAAACCCACCGCTTTCAATTAAAGATGGAGATATTATTAAAGATGGGTATAATGACAAGCTTGATCAATATCGTTACGTGAGTAAAAACGGGAAAACGTGGATTGCTGAGCTTGAAAAAAGAGAACGTGATATTACTGGAATTAAATCGTTAAAAATCGGATACAACCGTATTTTCGGTTACTACATTGAAGTAACGAAAGCGAATCTTGCAGCACTTCCAGAAGGTCGCTATGAACGTAAACAGACGCTTGCTAATGCTGAACGTTTCATTACAGATGAACTGAAAGAAAAAGAAACGTTAATCTTAGAAGCTGAAGAAAAAATTGTACAGCTAGAATACGATTTATTTACAGCACTTCGTGAAGAAGTAAAAGTATTTATTCCGAAATTACAACATTTAGCGAAAGTAATTAGTGAATTAGACGTACTGCAAAGTTTTGCGACAGTTAGTGAAGAAGAACAGTTTGTAAAACCTGTACTGACAACGAAGCGCGAAATCTTTATTAAAGATGGTCGTCATCCTGTCGTTGAAAAAGTATTGAACGGGAAATTGTATGTACCGAATGATTGTATTATGCCAGAGAATATGGATGTCTTTTTAATTACAGGGCCGAACATGTCTGGTAAAAGTACGTATATGAGACAATTAGCACTTGTAACGGTTATGTCGCAAATCGGTTGTTTCGTACCAGCAACAGAAGCAGTATTACCTGTATTTGATCAAATCTTTACGAGAATTGGTGCAGCGGATGATTTAATATCAGGTCAAAGTACATTTATGGTCGAAATGTTAGAAGCGAAAAATGCAATTGCAAACGCATCAGAAAGAAGTTTAATTTTATTCGATGAAATTGGACGCGGTACATCTACCTATGATGGTATGGCACTTGCACAAGCAATTATTGAACATATTCATGACCAAATTGGTGCAAAAACGTTATTCTCTACGCATTATCACGAATTAACGGTGTTAGAAGAGAGTTTAGATCAACTGAAAAATGTACACGTTTCAGCAATTGAAGAGAATGGAAAAGTAGTATTCCTTCATAAAATTCAAGACGGGGCAGCAGATAAAAGTTACGGAATTCACGTTGCGCAACTTGCAGAGCTTCCAGATAGCTTAATCGCCCGCGCGAAAGAAGTGTTAGCACAGCTAGAAGGACAGGAAGAAATTATTATTCCAAAACGAGTAGAAGTGAAAGTACAAGAAGCTGCTCCAGAACCTGTAGTTGTAAAAGAGGAAATAGCAGAAATACAGGAAACGAAAGTAGAGACTGAAGAAGAATCGCAACTATCTTTCTTTGGAGGAGAACAGTCTTCGAAGAAACAAGACAAACCTCTGCTAGATCAAAAAGAAACAGCAGTATTGGCGCAAATTAAAAAAATAGATTTACTTGATATGACACCTTTAGAAGCGATGAACGAATTGTATCGCTTACAGAAAAAGTTAAAGAAAGGATGAGTAAGTAGATGGGGAAAATTCGCAAACTCGATGACCAACTCTCTAACTTAATTGCGGCAGGGGAAGTAGTAGAGCGCCCTGCTTCAGTCGTAAAAGAACTTGTGGAAAATTCTATCGATGCGAATAGTACATCTATTGAAATCCACTTAGAAGAAGCTGGGTTATCGAAAATTCGTATCATTGATAACGGTGATGGTATTGCAGAAGAAGACTGTATCGTCGCTTTTGAACGCCATGCGACGAGTAAAATTAAAGATGAAAACGATCTGTTTCGCATAAGAACACTCGGTTTCCGCGGTGAGGCATTGCCGAGTATTGCCTCTGTTAGTGAATTAGAATTAATTACTAGCACAGGTGATGCGCCTGGTACACACCTCATAATTAAAGGTGGAGACATTATAAAACAAGAGAAAACTGCGAGCCGAAAAGGAACAGATATTACAGTACAAAACTTATTCTTTAATACTCCAGCGCGTCTTAAATATATGAAAACCATTCATACGGAGCTCGGGAATATTACAGATATCGTGTATCGTATTGCAATGTCACATCCAGAAGTATCGTTAAAACTGTTTCATAATGAAAAGAAATTGCTTCATACATCAGGTAACGGTGATGTAAGACAAGTACTTGCATCGATTTACAGTATTCAAGTTGCGAAGAAGCTTGTTCCAATTGAAGCTGAATCTTTAGACTTTACAATTAAAGGCTATGTAACATTACCAGAAGTAACGAGAGCATCTCGTAATTATATGTCAACGATCGTAAATGGTCGTTACGTTCGAAACTTTGTACTAATGAAAGCAATTCAGCAAGGATACCATACATTACTGCCAGTCGGCCGGTATCCAATTGGCTTCTTATCGATTGAAATGGATCCAATGCTAGTTGACGTTAACGTACATCCAGCGAAGTTAGAGGTTCGTTTTAGTAAAGAACAAGAATTGCTAAAGCTGATCGAAGAAACATTGCAAGCTGCATTTAAAAAAATACAGCTCATTCCAGATGCAGGCGTAACAACGAAGAAAAAAGAAAAAGACGAAAGTGTGCAAGAACAGTTCCAGTTTGAGCATGCGAAGCCGAAAGAACCATCTATGCCGGACATTGTTTTACCAACTGGCATGGATGCAAAACAAGAAGAACCGCAGGCTGTGAAACAGCCACCACAACTGTGGCAACCGCCGAAACAAGAATGGCAACCACCACAGTCGCTCATAAGAGAAGAACAAAGTTGGCAACCATCCACTAAACCGATAATCGAAGAACCAATTCAAGAAGAGAAATCGTGGGATAGTAATGAAGAGGATTTTGAACTAGAGGAATTAGAAGAAGAAGTTCGGGAAATAAAAGAGATTGAAATGAACGGGAATGACTTACCACCGCTTTATCCAATTGGACAAATGCATGGAACATATATTTTCGCTCAAAATGATAAAGGCTTATATATGATTGACCAGCATGCCGCGCAGGAACGTATTAATTATGAATACTTCCGTGATAAAGTAGGAAGGGTAGCACAAGAAGTACAAGAGTTACTTGTACCGTACCGTATTGATCTATCTCTTACTGAATTTTTACGTGTCGAAGAACAGTTAGAAGAACTAAAAAAAGTTGGGCTATTTTTAGAACAATTCGGCCATCAATCCTTTATCGTCCGCTCGCATCCAACATGGTTCCCGAAAGGACAAGAAACAGAAATTATCGATGAAATGATGGAGCAAGTTGTCAAACTAAAAAAAGTGGATATTAAAAAGTTACGTGAAGAAGCAGCCATCATGATGAGCTGTAAAGCATCCATTAAAGCGAATCAATATTTAACGAACGATCAAATATTTGCCTTACTGGAAGAATTACGTACAACAACAAACCCATACACATGCCCACACGGAAGACCGATTCTTGTGCATCATTCTACTTATGAGTTGGAGAAGATGTTTAAGAGGGTTATGTAGAGTGAATAAATTATATTTCAAAAGGGAGCAACATTTACTGTTGCTCCCTTTTCATATGTAGATTTAATAGTTAAACGAGAATATGGTGGAGTAATTTTACCGTTTATTTCTTGGTTGTGTTAGCTTAAATTTATCTATGTATAAAAAAGCGCTGTATACAGCACTTTTTAAAATGTGCATGAATTGTATCATTACTAACTAAATAACTATGCATGGTTGAATGTTGCTTCTTATTTAGCTAATTGTTATAAAGATCTATACAATTACTTATTTTTATTATTATTAATTTTTTCAGTGTATAGAACTTGCTCTTTATAGTGCTTCTTAATTGGGAAGTTATGTGTACCTGTGCCGTTCTTGAATTTTTTATCAATGGGGTTCTTTAGAGGAACTGTTGTAGTTTCAGTAAATTCATATGGGTAATTTATTTTAGATTTATCTTCAAACATGAAAATGCCTCCTTTTAGGATCTCCTAAATTCTTTACTATAACATGATATGCATATAGATATTTTTTGGACTAGTTATTTATATAGGTTAATGGAATTTAATTACATAACTACTGAAACATTTTAAAGGAAAACAATTTGAGAAAGAAATGGTATGAATAGCTGTTGGCTCCTATTGTTGTTTTTTTTGTTTGACAGCACAATTAATTATGTATATAAATTCAATATAGATTGTTTTTATAATATGGTTTATATGGGGTTTTCTTGATAATATAATGTGGAATATTATAGTGTTATTAGGTTATTAGGAACATTTAATGCTGTTTCATAACTGAAAGGTAATTGAAAAAAAACTGAAACTTTTCTCATAAAAATTCAATCTAACTTGAAAAATGAAAGGAAAATGAAATTTTCCAAAAGATATTCTTTGTTAAGATAAAAAGTATACATACAAAAAGTATTGACATATCTTAAAAATGTATTTTCAAGATATAGTGGGGGAAAAGATGAGATTAGAAAAACAATTAATAAAAAAGATGTATTATGAAACATTCCTAATGGAGAATGAAACAAAACCAACTCTTGACGTACTTGGACAAGCTTATGTAAACGAAGAAAAAAATGAGATTTCTGATGGGTCTTATATTCGTTTTGCACAAGGTGAATTTTATTATCGTCATCAAGATTTTGAAGCAGCTATTTTTAAATGGGAGAAGGTTAGTAATGAATTAGCACCATGGGCACAAAAAAATATTGCGGATGCTTATTTCGAACTGAATCAGTTATCATTTGCTGAAAATATTTATACTTCTATTACTACTGATAATAAAATATTGATGACCGAAATTAGACTACAATTACTTTCTCTTTACATTGAGCAAAATAATTTTGACTCAGCTTTCGGTGTTATTAAAGAAGCAGTTTCTTTAAATCCTGATTATCCGAATGTCACAAAAATTGCCCGTTCCTTTTATGAGGAACAGCAAGATTTTGATAGTGCAGTAGAGCTTGCTGTGAATGAGTTAATTCGCATAGAATCGTATCCTTGGTTTGAGGTGTTAAAAGGATATATCGATAAAGGGTTTACTAAACATATTTCACCAGACTATTTTTATGATGCATTAGCTACATTAAATAATGTAGATCAAGTACAATTTACGCAAATGGTTTCATCACTCTGGAACAGTTATAAAAATGAAAAAAATTACTTATTGTGGCTTAACACAATAAATGAATTTTTCTTACATATTGAAATACATTCGTCTGATATATGGAACAAAGTTTCTGCTCTTTACGAAGAAACGTACTTTGCATTAATTCAAGGTCAATATACGCTTAGACAATTAAACGATATCATACCAAATCTGTTAGCAAATTGGTTAAAGGTAGTCAATCCATCTTATGCTGTATTTCCATCTGCAGCTGTATTGGCATGGGATGAGATTTTCCCTTCCAAAATAGATTCAGCAAATATAGAACATGCGGAAAACTTACTGTCACATTCTATTAATCATGTAAATGGCTTAGAGTACAGCTTACACCTTTTTGAATCTATTACACAGTGGGCACAAAAGCAGAATATAGAAATAGGTCACCGATTTAAATGGTTAGTTGACGAGCTCGCAGATTTAAGAACAAATCGTATTTTAGTAACGGGAACTTCAGGGAACGGAAAAACTACATTTATTAACTCTATATTAGGAGAAAATATATTAGAAAAATCAATTTCAAATGTAGTAGTTTTAAAAAATGATGCTCATATAGAAATAAACGCTATAACAGACTCAGCAATTACAACAACGGAAGATGTCTCTGATTACCATAATATGATGTCTCAGCACCATCAAACATATAGAGATAGAGCGTGTGTTGAATTTAAATTACCATGCAGATTTTTAAATGAAAATAAACTTACATTTGTAGTGACACCTGGCTTTAATAGGAATAACGACACTAGAGATGAGATATTCGAATATTTAAATTCTGTAGACGAATTACTGTTCGTATTGAATGCGGATTCACCTTTTACTGATAAAGAACGTGACATTCTATTAAGTATTCAAGAACATACGCCAAATTTACAAATTCATTTCTTATTAAATAAAATCGATAACATTTACAGTGAAGCAGAAGTGAAAAGGGTATTACATGATACGGCAACGAGAATAAACACATATTTCCCGTATGCGAGAATTTTCCCTTATTCCTCGTTATATACAAGTAGTCAACAATTAAATGATTTAACTGAGTTTATTCATTTTAACTTTAATCATAAAAATATCGATGCAGAACGTACTGAAAAGTTATTATTTTTCATTCGAAAAACAATTACATATCTTTTGGATAAACGTGTTGAGAAAGAAAATAATCTGGTGGATGCTATTAATTGGAATGAAGATATGCTAGTGAAACTAAACGGTAGCATTAATAACCTTACTACATTTGAGAGGGAAAAAATTCATTTCATTACACAATCATATCGTTCAATGAAGACTGAAATTACAAATGATCTTACTGAAAATATTCCGAAGATATTAAAGAGCTGTTCTAATTTAATTAGTGAAGAAAGTGATTTCGGGCACATGGATACGGAACTAAATAAAGCAATGAATGAAAGAGTGCATAAATATTTAGAACAAACTGTGTTACCTAATCTGGCTCTTTCTATGCAAAATTGGATTGCAACTTCTAATAATGAGCTTCTTCAAAGTCAAACGTATTTAGAAGAACTTAGTGAAGGGCTTAATTCACTATTTGGAGAAAATAGAATACAGTTAGAATGTGACTTTAAAGTGCTTGATGACTGGCGCAGAGATACTGACAGGATGACGACTAGAATACAAATGGATGAAGTAAATATTTTACGTCGATTTACGCCAGCACAATTTTTACTGAAAAGTGCCGGTAAATTGTTTGGAGTTCTTCCTAAAAATAAATCTATGCTATATAACAAATACAAACAGTATGTAGAAAATGAAGATTATACTGAAGTAACGGCTTCTATTATGAAGAAATTTTTCTTGCAATTTGAGCTGTTTGAAAACACACAAGAGCGAGATATTAATATATTCTTTAGGAATCCATTTAACTCCTTAAAGCAAGCTGTAGAAAACACGCATTTAGAAATACAAGAAAAACAAGAGATATTACATAAGATGAAATCAAATCCTGAAATCTATCATGATTCTATCATGCTCTTTGAATTGAGATTGCGTCAATGTGAAGTAATTTTAAATATAGGTGATGATAATACTTTTGCGGATGTAGTTTTAGAAACAAGCGTAGAATAAAAAATCTGATGTGTTATAAGAAAGTAAAAAGGAGCAACTGTAATAAGTTGCTCCTTTTTCATATAGATTATTTTTCTGTTTCTTTAATTTTAGTTTGTACTTCGCCAGTTTTAATTTTATTACTTTCTGAGAAACGTAATAAATCGCCTTCAATAATTTTGTCAGACATTCGTAATTCATTTTGTGCACGTTTAATGAGGGATTGAGCTTCTTTTTTTGGTAAATCTACAATTTCACCTGTTATACGGTCGTAGAAAGTGTTGTTTTTGTATGCATACTTATCTGTAACGAAGCTACCATCACGTAAAACAACAAAGCCAGTATATTCATCTGAAAACATATCATGGCCAAAACGGATATCATTCGTAGAATCAACACCTAATAAATTTAGAATAGTAGGTTTCATATCGATTTGTCCCGTAGGCTTTGAAATAGTTTGACCTTCTGTTTGTCCAGGAATATGAATATATAAAGGTGTACGTTGTAAATTTAAAGTATCAAATTCTGTTATTTGATCTTTTTCTAAAAACTGTGCCATTGCACGATTATGTTTTTCGGAAATGCCATAATGATCACCGTATAACACAATAATAGAATTATCGTAAAGCCCCTCGGCCTTTAGACGTTCAATAAATTTTTTAATGGATTCGTCTAAGTAACGTGCTGTTACGATGTAACGATCAAATACGCCATTACCAGAGTTGTATGGTTCAATGAATTTTGTATCTTCATCATACGTAAATGGATAATGGTTTGTTAAAGTAAGGAAACGGGCATAGAATGGTTGATTAACAGTTTTTAATATATCTACTGATTGATCAAAGTATTCGATATCTTTTAATCCCCAATTTAAATTTGTTTCTGGTGTGATTTTGTAATCAAGCTCATTATAGTAACGGTCATAACCAAGAGCAGAGTACATAATATTACGATTCCAAAATGTTGCGTTATTCGCATGAAATACAGAAGTGAAATAACCTTGCTGACGTAAAATTTCTGGAGTTGCAGTATAATCATTGTTACCGTGTGTAAAGAATACAGCTCCTCGATTTAATGGATACAACGACGTATCGATTAGAAATTCAGAATCAGATGTTTTCCCTTGACCAGTTTGATGGAAAAAGTTATCAAAGTAATAACTTTCATTTATGAATTCATTTAGGAATGGTGTAACTTCTTGCCCGTTTACTGATGCGCCTATTAAGAAGGTCTGCAAGGATTCAAGAGTGACGACAATTACGTTTTTTCCTTTCGCTGCACCAAACATATTAGGGTTTGGCTCGCTTTGATTTGCTTTTACGTAGTTTTCAGTTTCTTGTAATTTACTACTATCAGCAAGTGCTTTTTGTGACCCAGCTTTTACTTGCAGTGTTAAGTCATATACTTGGTGAGTATATAAGCCTAAATTTTTGACAAGCATGACTCGGTCGAATGATCTTGTTAATAATTCAGGGCGCTCTTTTTCTGCAAGATGTAGATTCGCAAAGAATACACCAATCGTTAAAAGAAAGTATAACAAGCGCGTAGAATGAGTTACACGTTCTGTTTTAAAGACCAATGATTTCTTTTTTAATAAAATAAAGAAGAAAACAATGTCTACGAATGCGAGTATAATTTTGTAGTTTAATATTTCTATAATACTGCCGCCTAATTGGCCGAAGTTTGAGGTTTGTCCAAGTACTGGTAATGTAACGAAATCACTATAAAAATCATAGAACATTACATTTCCAACAAGCACGATTGTTAATAAGAAATTAATACAGAGCGCTATATAATTTCGCTTTTCACCAGTTGCAAATAATGCTAATCCAACAAATGCTAATGATGCGGCTAGAGGGCTAATAAACAAAATGAGCTCTTGCGTTGAAGACTCGATTTTTAAATCAAAACTGAATCGCGTAATAAGATATGTTTTTAACCATACCGCTAAAGCCATTATTATAACAAAACTTATATTTTGCATTTGTAAATTTATTTTGTTCTTCATTTTTACACCTTCTTTATATAATTTATTTAACTAAAGTTATATATTATGTTTTTATAACTATTAGAGTGTAATGAACCATTTAGACTTTGTTTTCTAAAGGGAATAATTTGAAGTATTCATATATATACAATGGGGATTTTTAAAGCGTAGTAGCATAAATATAACTCTTTTTGAGAAACGGGCAGAACAAGTCATAGTTGTAGTGAAATTGACTTATAGACATCCTACCATATTAAACACTATGATGATGTTACAAAATATCGAACAAATAGAAGTGAAAATGGATAGAGACTTTTAAAACTGTTGACATTCAATTTATTAGAATTGAATGTCAATCGTTTTAAATATACAGTTATATTACATATGTATTTTGTAAAATCCCGATTTTTTGTCGGTTAATTATTAGCAGGGAAGGATAGGGGGTTTATTAATATAATTTTACTATATGTAAGTAAAGTGTTTTGAAATTGAAAATATTTGACTGACATTTTAATGATAGAAATTAAATGTCAGATAAGTACTTTCCAACATACAGACCACTTGCAGCTGCTTGAGATAATGAATGCGTAACGCCTGAACAATCTCCAATTAAAAATAGCCCATGTATACTAGTTTCAAAATGATTATTAATTTTTATCGTAGGAGCATAGAACTTTCCATCAATTCCATATAGTAAAGTATGTTGATCAATAGGTTCTTGTATAAATTGTTCTAAACGTAATAAAAATTCTTTGAGCCCTTCAATATATAATTGAGGAATTTCTTGATTCAAATCTCCATAATCCCCCTGTAGTGTAGGCTGTATACGGCTATGTTCCATGCTGTTTTCCGCCGTAGGTTGTTTCTTTAGTAAGTCCTCTAAGCGCTGTATAACAATCCGATCTCGTCCTTGGTTAATGCCTTTAATAATTGAACTTGCGTATACATTTGCTTCTTTGAGAGTTGGAAAATAGCTAGGAATAAATAAAGTGAAATTTAAATTAGAAGTGCCAGTTCCTTGCTCTCGAAAATTTTGACCGTCAGGCATAACTAAACCTTCTTCGTACTTTCGAATGATGCGTCCTTTTGGATTCATACAGTAAGTAGTTGCTGTGAAATGCTCACCTTGATAAGAAAGTTTTGTTTCAAAAGTATCTTTTAATATAGAACGTAATTGATGTTCTTTCATTTCTACTCTAATTCCTAAATCTACACGTGTTTGCTCCTGAGAAATATTTAGGGAACTGCACATTTCTTTTAACCAATCGGCCCCAGAGCGCCCAGTTGCAAATACTAGTTGCTTAGTTTGAACTGTTCCTTGATTTGTATCTATTGTAAAATGATCTTCCTGTTTCAGAATATGTTGTACATCTATATGAAATTGGATCTTTATTTTCGTCAGTAAAAATTCATAGAGCTGCTGAAAAATGTTACTGGAAAGTGTAGTACCAAGATGTCTTACTTCTGTTGTTAGCATTTGTAAACCACACGCTTCAGCTCTCTTAGTGAGACTTGAATTTTCAGTAGAATATTTTGAAACCGAACTTCCACCAAACTGACATAGAATTTCATCTACTTCAGCCATGAGTTGTAAAAAAACCTCTTTACCGACTTTTTTCTCAAGTTCTCCGCCAAATCCGTTTGTATAATTAAATTTCCCTTCAGATTTGCCTAAACCACCAAACCCGAAATATTTATCACATGTAGTACAATTACACACTTTTCCTTCGTCTAAAGGACAATGGCGATCTTCTAGCGCTTTACCTTTATCAAGAATTAAAACTTTTTTGTTACTTTTAGCTAGTGAATAAGCCATAAAAATGCTACTTACTCCAGCGCCGATAATCGTAACATCATACATATTCTTCCACCTGCTAACGAATAGTTTGTTTTTTATTTTTCTAGTGTATAACAATTTTATGAAGTTAAGAAATAGCTTTTATTAATAAAGTGGGAGTTTTTGAACTTGATGCTTTATTAATTTCTACGAGTGGTGGAGTAAATACAAAAATTTTTATTTGAAAGAAGAAACAGTTTAAAAAATAACTATGTCATATGATTAATAACATCTTACATAGAAAAAAACAGACCTTTTAAGTGAAGAGGTCTGTTAATGATTTTAAATCTTATTTAGCAAACACATGATTACCAATTACTGCTACTGTTTGACGTGTCGTAATCCACTTGTCCGTTGATGTTTTTGGATTGTAGAAATAAATCCAGTCTGAATCTACTCCATTTGTGGAGATAGCCTCTTCTACAGCCATTTTTGCTTCTGCACTTGCAGGTTGATTAATTCTTCCATCTGTAACAGGAGTAAATGCATATCCGTATTTAATAGGTTCATAAATAACGCCTGTTATTGTATTTGGAAAACCTTTTGCATTTACACGATTTAGTATAACTTTGGCTACTGCTACTTTTCCTTTATAGGATTCGCCACCTGCTTCAGCGGTAACTAAGCGTGCCATTAAGTCTTTTTCTTTTTGTGAAATACTTGAGTTGATTTTTAAATGTTGTCCTGTATAAAGCTTGTTTCCGACTGTATTGTTCATTTGTTTTATAGATTGGACAGTGACATTGTAACGCTTTGCTATCGTTTCTAATGAATCTCCCGGTTGTACTTGATAAATAATTTGTTCAGAAATGTTCGCAGGCTTGGCATTTTGAGGAACAGTGATTTCATTTGATTTCACGGACCCTGGAATATGTAACTGTTCGCCAATAAAGGTTTTATCGTTTCCTTTATTATTAGCCTGTTTAATGGATTGTATTGAAACTCCGTATTGTTTACTAATGCCCCAAAGTGTATCGTTCTTTTTTACTGTATGAATGGTAGAAGCTTCAGCTGTACTTTGACTACATACGAATGTAATTGCGGCCGCAGATAAAGGAATTATATGTTTTATTTTTAGTAATTTCATTGTAAATCCTCCTAAGAAAAAATTAAGGTAAAACGATTAAGTAATGTAGTTTGAAATGTGTATATGCTTAATATATTAATGTAAGTATATTAGCACATATAAAATAAATAATCACTATAAGTTTCATATTCGTTTAGTGTAGAGTCAGAATATGAAATATTGCATATGAAAATACATTGAAGTTCATATTTCTGATTACTATAATCTATTTAGTAGAAAGGGAATACGTTATAGAATTAATCATTATAGATTAATATAATGATTAATAATTATTAATAGGAGGATTGATGTAATGAAAATATTTCAAAAAATGTGTGTGTCAACTGTAATCATTACAACACTTTTAGGAACAGGAGGCACTATCAATAGTGTATATGCTGATTCTATAGAACAGCAGAGTAAATTAGGGATAGAACAAGAAACAGATAAGCAAATCATTGTAAAATTTAAAGCGGATTTGGATTTGCCATATGAAGATGGTATTGAAAAACAAATACAATCTCAAACGAATGATAAAATAATAAAAGATCTTTTGACAGAATATCCAGATGTAACATTTACTCGTTTATTCACATCTGTAAGCCCGGAACAAATACAAAACCTTGAAGTGAAAGCACCTAATCATGTATCTACAAGTCTATTAAACTACTATATTCTTCAAAATCAAAATAGTGGGTATGAAGAAGAAATAGTAGATAAGTTAAAGGCATCTTCTTTAATAGAAGATGCGTATATGAAGAAACAAGAGAAAATAATGCCACCTGAAGTGCAATCATCAAGTGTAGCTCTTAATCCTAATAACAATCCTAGATTTAAAAAACAAGGTTATCTTGAAGCAGCCCCATACGGTATTAATGCGCTTTTCGCCTGGGGAATTCAAGGCGGTAATGGAAATGGTATTACTTTTGTTGATATGGAATACGGATGGCTATTAAATCATGAGGATTTATTACATCAAAATATTGAATTAATGTCTGGAAGAAATATAGATCAGCATGTCGGTCATGGGACGTCTGTACTAGGAATTGTATCCTCTGAGGACAATGAAGTCGGGAATATTGGGATTGCGCCAAAAGCGAAAGCAAAGGTTATCTCTCAAATAAGAGATAACGGACAGTATAATACGGCTGATGCAATATTAAGCGCTGTAAATCAGTTAGAAGCTGGGGATGTTTTATTATTAGAGGCGCAAGCATCCTTTGATGGATATGGTGATAAATATTTACCTGTTGAAGTACAACCAGATATTTTTGATGCAATTCGTGCTGGTACAGATAAAGGGATTGTAATTATAGAGGCTGGAGCAAATGGGTGGAATGATTTAGACCAGTTCAAAGATAGAAAAGGTAAGCAAGTCTTAAATCGTAATAGTAAAGATTTTAAAGATTCGGGTGCAATTATGGTAGGCGCTGGCTCTTCATCTTTCCCTCATGAACGTATGTGGTTTTCGAATTATGGAAGCCGTATTGATGTGTACGGATGGGGAGAAAATGTAGATACAACTACAGCTGAACAAAGTAGAAGTGCTGTAAATCTTTATACTTCAAGCTTTAGCGGAACATCTAGTGCCTCGCCAATTATTGCTGGGGCAGCGACTTTAGTACAAAGCATTGCTAAAGAAAATTTAGGACAACCATATAGACCTAGTGAACTAAGAGCAATATTAAGCAACCAGAGCACAGGAACAAAATCTAAAGATCCATATGCAGATAAAATTGGTGTTTTACCAGATTTGAAGTCTATACTAGTAAACTTAGGCTATGAACAAAGAAAACCAAACGGTGGGAATGAATTACAAGTAACAGAAAATGAACCAAATAATGAGCCTAGACAGGCAAATAAAGTTAACTTTCATACACCGGTGAAAGGAATGCTACATAATAGTGATAGAGTAGATGTATTTACTTTCCAAATTGACTCGCCGGAAAATATTAATATTTCTCTACTAAATGAACAAAATATCGGAATGACATGGGTACTTCATCATGAATCAGATTTAAATAACTATGTAGCATATGGTGAAAATGAAGGCAATGTAGTTAAAGGAACTTATAATGCAAAGCCAGGTAAATATTATTTATACGTCTATAAATATGAGAATAAAGATGGTTCATACGTATTGAACATAAAATAAGTAAAAGGAACTTCAGATGAAGTTCCTTTAAATTTTCTAATTTAGTATATGTGAATGATTTTTTAACTTTACTTCTATGCAATATTTCATATTGATGAAATGTTATTTATTTTTTCTGAACTAGCTTATATTATATTCAATAAGTTTGATATAAAAACAGAAAAAGAGAGGGATAATAATGAGCAATAAGAAGTTAATTTTGAAATTATTCATATGTAGTACAATATTTATCACATTTGTATTTGCTTTACATGATAAGAGAGTAGTTGCAGCTAGCTCTGTTAATGAGCTTGAAAATTGGTCGAAATGGATGCAACCTATACCTGATAATATCCCGTTAGCACGAATTTCAATTCCAGGAACACACGATAGTGGGACGTTCAAGTTGCAAAATCCGATTAAGCAAGTATGGGGAATGACGCAAGAATATGATTTTCGCTATCAAATGGACCATGGAGCTCGCATTTTTGATATAAGAGGACGTTTAACAGATGATAATACGATAGTTCTTCATCATGGGCCATTATATCTTTATGTAACACTGCATGAATTCATAAACGAAGCGAAACAATTTTTAAGAGATAACCCGAGTGAAACGATTATTATGTCTTTAAAAAAAGAGTATGAGGATATGAAAGGGGCAGAAGATTCATTTAGTAGTACGTTTGAAAAAAATTATTTTGTTGATCCTATCTTTTTAAAAACAGAAGGAAATATAAAACTTGGAGATGCTCGTGGGAAAATTGTACTACTAAAAAGATATAGTGGTAGTAATGAATCTGGAGGATATAATAATTTTTATTGGCCAGATAATGAGACGTTTACCATAACTGTAAATCAAAATGTAAATGTAACAGTACAAGATAAATATAAAGTGAGTTATGATGAGAAAGTAAAATCTATTAAAGATACAATGAATGAAACGATGAACAATAGCGAGGATTTAAATCATCTATATATAAATTTTACAAGCTTGTCTTCTGGTGGTACAGCATGGAATAGTCCATATTACTATGCCTCTTATATAAATCCTGAAATTGCAAACCATATAAAACAAAAGAATCCTGCGAGAGTAGGCTGGGTAATTCAAGACTACATAAATGAAAAGTGGTCACCATTATTGTATCAAGAAGTTATAAGAGCGAATAAGTCATTAATAAAAGAATAAAGATGATGAGAGTGAGAAGCGATAAAATATATCGCTTCTTATTTCTTTTCCAATAACCAACAATATAAATTGTACTTTTATAATAGAAAAAAATAAAAACATAAGATATAATCATACATATAAAATTTGTACCTATAAATTTTATATGTATGATTGAATTTGATTTGTTGTAATGAGGAGGTATATACTATGAAGTTTCCACATGATTTTTTATTCGGAGCTGCTTCAGCTTCTTATCAAGTAGAAGGTGCATGGAATGAAGATGGAAAAGGTGTTACGAATTGGGACGAGTTTTCAAAAATTCCTGGCAAAACATACAATGGAACAAATGGTGATGTAGCTGTTGATCATTATCATCGATATAAGGAAGATGTTCGCTTAATGGCTGAGATGGGATTAGAATCGTATCGTTTTTCTATTTCTTGGGCGAGAATATTGCCGACTGGAGATGGAAAGGTAAATGAAAAAGGGATTGAATTTTATAACAACTTAATTGATGAATGTTTAAAATACGGGATTGTGCCGTTTGTCACTTTATATCATTGGGATTTACCATTACCGTTAGAAAAAGATGGTGGATGGACGAATAAAAGAACAGCAGAGGCTTTCGTAAAATATGCAGAAACTTGTTTTAAGGCATTTGGTGACAGAGTTAAGCATTGGATTACTTTTAATGAGACCGTAATGTTTTGTGGATTAGGTTATTTAAAAGGTGCACATCCACCAGGAATACAAAATGATGTTCCAAAGTATTTTCAAGCGACTCATTATGTATTTTATGCACACGCGAAAACAGTTGCGGTGTACAAGCAGCTGAAACAATATGGTGAGATTGGGATTACACATGTTTTCTTACCAGCTTATAGTGTGGATGATCAAAAAGAAAATATACAAGCAGCAAATCATGCGAATGAATATGAAACGTATTGGTATTATGATCCAATTTTAAAAGGCGAGTATCCGTCTTATGTTGTACAACAATTAAAGGAAAAAGGATGGACTCCTAATTGGACGGTTGAAGAATTAGAAATCATTAAACAAAATGCAGAAGAAAATGATTTTATTGGCTTGAATTATTATCAACCAATACGAGTAGAAAGATACGATATGGATATAAAGAGTGAGGAACACTCTCGAGAAAACTCAACGCTTGCTCCAGGTAACCCTTCTTTTGATGGTTTTTATCGAACAGTTAAAATGGATGATAAAACATATACAAAATGGGGATGGGAAATATCTCCCGAAGGTTTCTTAGAGGGATTGCATATGTTGAAAGCGCGTTACGGTGACATAAAGATGTATGTAACGGAAAATGGACTTGGTGATGAAGATCCAATCATTGACGGAGAAATTGTAGATGTTCCGAGAATTAAATTTATTGAAGCGCATTTAAAAGTAATGAAGCGTGCAATTGAAGAGGGAATTAACTTAAAAGGTTATTATGCATGGTCAGTGATTGATCTTTTAAGTTGGTTAAATGGATATAAAAAGCAATATGGCTTTATTTTTGTCGATCATAATGATAACTTAAAACGTAAGAAGAAACTTTCGTTTCATTGGTATAAACGTGTGATCGAAACGAGAGGGGAAGAGTTATAACAGATAAAAGCGTATTTTAGGAGAAAGTGTATGAGTGCAAAGTATAAACAAATTGCAGATGTGTTAGAGCAAAACATTCGAGATGGGCTTTTTAATGAAACGAAAAAACTACCTACAGAAGAAGCGTTGATGAATCGATTTGAAGTAAGCCGTAATACGATACGTAAAGTAATTAGTCAGCTTGTGAATAGAGGTTATATTTTTCAAGTGCAAGGTAGTGGCATGTTTTTACGCGAAACTTCTGTAACAGATTACATTAATTTAGGAAGTTTACGTGGATTAACGAAAAATCTTGTTTCACAAAATATTGAAACGAAAGTGTTAGAGCTGGAAGTAATAGATGCGGACGAAGAGATAGCAAAGCGGATGCAATGCGAAGCTGGAACTAGGTTGTATTTTTTGAAGCGCTTAAGAATTGTAGATGCTAAACCATTCTCTATTGAAGTAAGTTATTTCAAAAAGGATATTATTCCATATTTGAACGAAGAAATAGCATTAAGCTCTGTATACAGTTATTTCATTGAAGATTTACGATTAAATATTGGTTTTGCTGATAAAGTTATTAGTTGTGAAAAAGTAAATAAAGAAAATGCACAGCTTTTAGAATTAAATGAAGGTGATCCGGCGCTTCTTATTGAAAATACAGTGTATCTTGTAAATGGAACAATTTTTGAGTTATCTCAGTCGATGTTTCATTATGAAAAGGCGAAACTTTTAAATCGAATTAATTTTAAATGAAAAATTATCGTGTGAAAAAAGCAACTGGTCCTAAGTGATCAGTTGCTTTTTATTTTTTAAGTGGATGAGCAAAAAAACATGAAAGTGGTTGGTCCGCTTTTTGCAAACATCTATTATGATAAGAGAAGAAAGGTAGTATGTTATCGACGTTTTAAAGAGGAAGGTTTTTATGTAAGTTCTTTAATTAAAATAGATGGGTCTTAGAGAGGTGAAAAGACAATGAGTTTTGCAATTTCACTAGTCGTTATTATTGTAATTGTATCGCTATTTGGGACTGTACTAGTTGCAAGAAACGTGGAGGAGAATTACGGTAAGTCTACAAAAAGAAATGTGAAAAACTTATCTGCAATCTATATTCTTCTTCTTTTTGTTCTACTGGCCGGGGTAACATGGTACGCGGTAATGATTTAATAGTTTGTAAAAGAACTGAAATGAGAGTATGAAGTTGGAATTTCAGAAGCTATTGAGTAATCAGAAAGAGAACCATTTTGGATATATCCATTTACGGATAAGAAAATGTGACTAATTAATACTATTTTTACGGTGAATACTGTTAGTAAAAAATGAGGATAGTTCGTTTTGAAAGGAGGAAACTAGATGGAATGGAAACCAAATCGTGCAGATAAGACACCTGTATATAAACAAATTGCGGATTATATTGAAAGAGGCATTTCTTCAGGTGAATTTCCTTCTGATAGTAAGTTACCTTCTGAGCGTATGTTAGCAAAGGAATTACAGGTGAACCGGAGTACAATAGTAGCTGCGTATGAAGAATTAAAATCACTTGGAGTAGTAGAACGGCAAAAGGGAAGCGGAACACGGGTCAATACAGACATATGGGGTGTCTCACATAAACGAATACCGAACTGGGGTAGGTACGTGGAGGATGGATCGTTCTTACCTAACGTACCACTCGTTCAACAAATTCGAACGGAAACACAAAAAGATGATTTAATTAATTTAGCAAGCGGTGAACTGTCACCAGAATTAATTCCAAGTGATAGATTTCGAACAATTTTGTCGGAGAAAACATTTATGGAAAACCTCGGTTATGATCATCCACTTGGAAATGAGATGTTGAGAAAAACAATTGCAGCACATGTTCAGCAATATAAACAAATTGAAGCAGATTCAAGCTCTATTCTTATTACGTCAGGAGCACAACAGGCGCTTAATCTTATCGTTCAATGTTTATTAAAACCTGGTGATGCGATCGCGATTGAAGATCCTTCGTATTGTTTTTCGCTTCCAATGTTTAAATCGGCCGGTTTAAACATATTTCATTTACCTGTTGATGAGCATGGAATGAATCCAGATGACTTAATCGATTTGCACAAAAAGCATCGCATTCGTATGGTGTTTTTGAATCCAGATTATCAGAATCCGACGGGGACTGTGCTTTCATTAGCGAGACGTAAAAAAATTTTAGAACTGTCTTCTGAGTTCGGTATACCAATTGTAGAAGATGATCCGTATAGTTTAATCTCTTTTAATGGAGAAGTGAACCCGACATTAAAATCAATGGACCAAAATGGAAATGTTCTTTATATAAGTTCATTATCAAAAATTGTTGCATCAGGATTACGTATTGGATGGATAATTGGTCCTACACGTGTAATTGAGCGTTTAGCAGATGCAAAGCAACAAGTTGATTTTGGCCATAGTGTATTTACGCAGTGGGTAGCAAATCAATTTTTAGAATCAAAGGATTTCCATAAACATATTACGATACTTCGTGGACAATTGAAGCAAAGAAGAGATGTATTAATTGCAGAGCTTGAAGGAACATTGGGAGACCGAGTTGAATGTTTCGTGCCAGAGGGTGGAATACATGTATGGTGTAAAGTGAAAGGAAAGTTTGATGAATATCACTTATTAGGTGAATCTATACAGAATGGTGTCGCATTTGTTCCGGGCAGTGTTTTAGGTTCGAAAAATGAATATATACGATTTACGTTTGGTAGAGCGAATATAGAACAAATTCAACTTGGAATTAAACGGTTTGCCGACACGCTAAATGAGATTTCATAATATGGATGTGTGATAGTGAAATGAGGGAAAGAAATGAAGTACGTGACGCTTTTACTTCAAGTAGGCGTGCTATATGTATTTAGCCTAGTGGGTACGTGGATTCAAGGAGTATTCCATCTATCAATGCCAGGAAGTTTAATAGGGATGTTAATACTGTTCCTGCTCCTTTCCACTCGCGTTTTACCGTTAAAATGGTTTGAGTTAGGTGCGGAAAAGTTAATCGTATTTTTACCGTTATTTTTAATCCCTTCGACAACAGGGCTCATGGAATACGGGTCTTTTCTTTTCAGTAAGGAGAGTATTATATTCCTTTTAGTAGTTGCAAGTACTGTAGTAACTTTGATTGTTTCAGGGTATATAAGTCAATTATTAATAACAACAAAAAAATAAAATCGACAAGGTGCACGATTCAAATGGTCTTAATTATTATTACTGTAGCAATTTATTTCTTGGCGACAAAGCTATATAAAAAATTTACGTTTGCATTTACGTTACCGGTGTTAACAGTTACGGCAATTATGATTTGTTTATTTTTCATTTTTGGTATTTCTCATCATGAGTATAGGGAAAATGGAGGAGACATTCTTTCAAGCTTATTGAGCCCTGCAATTGTAGCATTAGCCATACCTCTATTTAAAGAGCGAAAGATACTTATGAAAAATTTTTTATCGATACTTATTGGAGTAGTGATAGGTATAGTGGCTGTAACGAGTATGAATGTAGTGATTGGCGGAATTTTAAATATAGATAAGGAACTTATATTAACTACTTTACCACAGTTAGCAACGATGCCTATTGCCCTATCATTAGCGGATCAAATTGGTGGTATTCCATCTATGACTTCTAGTTTTGTAGTTGTTGCAGGAATAACAGGCGCTATGATCGGACCAACAGTACTTAAGTTTTTCAGTATAACAAGTACGATTGGAAAAGGAGTTGGAATGGGCTGTGCATCACATATTATCGGTGTGAGCCGTCTCGTGAAGGAAGGCGAGAAAGAGGCGACAATCGGTTCGGTAACGATGATTGTAACTGGAATACTCATTAGTATACTAATACCGTATGGAACGAAATTTATTTTTTAAATGTAATGGAGATGATAACAATGACAACATGGTTTATAGTTACATTATTTGTTTTTGGAGCTATTAAAGTATTAGTTTCTAGCATGCCCACTTCTGTTGTAGAATCAATTATTAGTAAATTTGAATTGCATCAAAAGCTTGAGGCGGAAAATACTTCTATATCGATAGATGGAAAAAATATAGAGGGAGAAATGAAACTACAAGTTATTCATGAATTTAATGAGGCTTTGTTTTTAGATAAACATTATTTCCCGCCGCACGGAGAAGGGACACCCATAGTCATTGATACGAAGAAAGGGAATAAAGAGATTAGATTTTCGCTATATAGCTATGAAGAACATGTTGATGTCATTAAGCAATATAAGAAGAAAGTCGTTGCCTATCGTTTACGCTCTAAAAGCCTTCAAACATTGGCACCATTAGCAATAACGGAAGAGTATGCTTAAGAAGGGACCTATAATGGTCTCTTTATTTTTTTATCCAATTATATACGTTCCAAATAAAAGAATGAAAAATCATATAACCAAATAAAGAATATGTATGGTTCCAATTCGCACTATGTACAAATAAACCTAAACTTTCAGCAATCTGTTCAAAAAGGCTAGCACAAATACCAATTGAAATAATAAATAAAATTCTAGAAACTTTAGATAATTTTTTTGAAATGTGTATAAAGATAACTGTTAAAATCGGCAGTACGAACAATGTAAAAGCTATATTAACCGAAAATGTGGATGAGAAGGGCCTAGCCGGAAAGGAATATATTTGTTTATGAACAAAAAAGGCATCTAAGCAAGTTCCGATAATAGAAGAGAGAAAGATTGTAACTACTAATGCTAGAAACTCATTCTTCTTCTCGGAGGAGGACATTTTTCTTTGCGAGAATGGCGAGTTCAATTTTTTCGAGTGTTTTGCAGTAGTCTTCTGTAATTTGTCCATTTATATTTTCCTCCTTATCAACTAAGTAATTTACAACTTGCCAATCGGTAAACCAATCTTCACTGTCAATTTCTTCATGCTTCATATCTTGCCATGCATAGATGAGTGAAGGACTGTATATACGATAAGCGCCACTTCGCAACTGGCATTTCTTTATTCGGCGCTTATAAAACTCACGGGAAAAAGATTCATTTACACTTGAAAATAAATGGGGCCAGTAATCTTTCCTTGATCCTGTATGTGGATGGTGTTGAGCCCAGCTTATTATTTGAGATAAAACATGTGTATCTCGAAATAATAATGAGTACAATCTTTTTCCAATTAATATCCGTTCATGTAAGGAAGTGAAATGTTTCATTGTATCACCAAATAGTAATACTTTTTGTTTTTTATCATTTTCGTAGAATGGGAAAAGGATATGATTAAACTGAAAGAAATCAAAGAGTTTAAATCCAATACTATTTAGTACAGTCTTTTTAAATTGTACATTTTGAATCACTCTTTTTTCTAAGTAGTTTTGTTCATTAATAATAGTGGCAATCGCTAATGTTTTTTTGTTACCTGTTTTCCAAAAATGGTGCCACATCGTTTCCATAAATGTAGAAACATTTAGGTGAGGGAGAAGGTGAAATAACTTTTGTGATCTCTTTACACTTTGTTCGTAAAGTAAAAATTGAGGGTATACATCTTGGAAAATAAGCCAATTCCCTTTTTCTAAAAAAGAAAAAAATATGAATTGATCTTTCTCTGATAAAATTCTCGTATATAAATCCCCCTTTAAATCAGTCATATTCCAACCGCCGTTACGTGATACCATATGTCCAAGCAGTGCCCAATGTATTTCTGGATATTGAATGTAAAATTGGTAGTATGCGCGTGTTCTTGTAACATTATTTTTATTTAGCTGTTCTGTTTGTATTTTTATTTTGTTGATGATGAGTTGCTCTTCTTTCGTTAATTTATACATGGTATCAGAAGGAATAAGTTTGCTTTTTTGTTTTAATTCATTTTTTACATCGAATAGGGAGAGAGGCAGTGCTTTGGAAGGTCCGTTATATGTATGATATGAATTGTTTCGGTCCATTCCGTTACCTCCCTTTTTCATAAATTTAAACATGATTATTGGCTATGAATCATTCTATTTATTTTATTACGAGTATAAGAAATAAATGAGCGGTGTTTTTTTACAAGGAATTTATTTATCATGCAAACAGTATGGAAAATCTTACTGTTGTGAGGTGAAATGAAAAACAGAAACTAAGTTTTGAACTGCACCCCAATTGTTAGACACAGTCTAACAATTGGAGGTGTAGTTTTTTTATGACTAAATTTACTTCAGAAGACAAAATAAATGCAGTAATACATTATCAAGATGG